>DASYUH010000014.1 GCA_036001465.1 Candidatus Polarisedimenticolia bacterium | reverse complement strand
CTTCAGCCCTTCCGCGCGGCGACCAGCGGGTAGTGACGGATGTTCATGACGTAGAGGGACATCCGGGCGCTCATCCTGGTGAGGGTCTCGCGGTCGATGGCGCCGGCGAGGCAGCGGCCGCGCAGGAAGCGGATGCAGGCGCGCAGGAAGCGGACGGCGCATTCTTCGCGGGCGTCGAGGATCTCGGCGTCCTGGAAGCCGGCGGACTGGCAGAGGGCGCGGTAGGCGGCGGGGTCTTCGACGAAGTTGAGCAGGCGGCCGGGGGGCTTGATGCGCTCCCACCAGCGGGTGAACAGGCTGTCCGAGAGGACGAGGGTCCCGCCGGGCTTGAGGACGCGGCAGGCCTCGCGCAGGAACTTTTCGCGCGTGTCGAAGTGGAAGGCGGCCTCGACGCAGATGATGTTGTCGAACGACGCGTCCTCGAACTTCAGGTCGGCGGCGTTCATCAGGATGAAGCGGCAGCCGGGGGCGTTGGCCTTGCAGGTCTCGAGCTGCTTCTCGGAGATGTTGATCCCGGTCACCGCCTCGGGCGGGTAGTACTTCAGGAGGTGCCTCGTCGTCGCCCCCTTGCCGCAGGCGGCGTCGAGGATCGTCCCCTTCTTCTCGGGGATGAAGGCCAGGAGCTTCTCCATCAGCGCCTCGCAGGCCTCCTTCTGCTCGCGCGTCCCCTGCTCCCAGTAGCCGAAGTTCACGAAGTCGCTGTGCCCCCAGTACTCGCGGTACAGGTCGTCGTACATGACCTGGTCGTAGACCTGGTTGATCTGATCCGCCACCGGGCGCGAGGCGGGCCGGGGAGCCCCGGCGGCAGGCGTTGTGGACGCGACGGCCCGGGGGGCCGAGCCGGCGGCCCTCGAGGTCTCATCCATGGGCGATCACCGTGTCTCCGACCGTGCGGCCGGCCAGGAGGCGCTTCAGCACGGACGAGCCGTCCTCGAGCGCGTTCTGGCGCGCGATGAACGCCTCGTCCTCCGCCCGCGCCTGGGCGCGCCGGGCGGGATCGCACAGCAGGCCGTGGAACAGGTCGCGGGTCTTCTGCCCGCCGTACAGCTCGGCCCTGATGAACGGGCTGGACGGCAGGCTCCCCGCGCGGATCATCTCCTCGGGCATCGGCACGGAGGGGGCGGCGGCGTTGAACAGCCGGCGCCGGGGGGACCGGGTGGCGGCCGCCGCCTGATCCTGCTGCTTCATCGGGTACATGACGTGCGGGTAGACCGAGCCGGCCCGCCGGCGCTCCATCTGCATCGCCAGCCGCCTGATCTCGCTGCCTTCCGGCTCGCGCGCGAGGATCTCTTTCAGCGTGGAGGAATTGACGAGCGCCACACCGGGCGCGTTCCCGACCGTCTTGGCCAGGGTGAGCGACACGATGTTCTCGGTCAGGACCAGGTCGGAGGACAACATCAGGGCGTCGAACTCGGCGAGCGGCAGGCCCGCGAGGTTGACGACGCGCACCGTCTTGTCCGGCGACGGACGCAGGAGCGTCCCGTCGTTGACCGACACGATCGTGACGGGCGCCTCGACGTCGGCGACGTACTCGGCCACGAACTCGCTCAGGTTGTCGTAGAGCGGCGCCTTCAGCGCCTTGGCCAGGCGGAAGCTCCAGCGCGGCACGCTGTGGAAGATCAGCCGGCCGTCCGCGGCATGGTCCTCCCCCAGGTAGCGGGCCCGCACCTGGTCCCGGACCGCCGGATCGACGCGCAGCGGCATCGCCATGCTGCGGTACGGGTGCCCCTGCCGGCCTTCGACCTTCCCGGGCTCGTGCAGCGGGCAGGGCAGGAGAATGACCATGCGCTCGAAGATCGGCCGCCAGGCGTTGCTGATCAGCCGGAAGAAGGCGTGCCCGCTCAGCCGGGAGATCATCTTCTGCACGGACGGCGTCGAGCCGACGTGGTCGAGCGCGACCAGGAGGGCGTCGACCTCGTTCAGCTCGCGCAGCCACGACAGGTCGGCCAGGGGGAACTGCCGATTGAGACGCAGCGCCAGGATCGATCGCAGCTCGGAGAACACGATGACGTTCGGGTCGATCTCTTCGATCATCCGCCGCCAGTGGTGCTGGTTCGACGCCAGGTCGCCGGTCATCTCCTGCACCCGGTCGCCGTACTTCGGGCGGACGATCTGGGCGGCCGGCGTCGACGCCAGGAACCACGCCTCGCCTCCCCCCGCGACGATGCTGTCGGCCAGGACCAGGGCGGCGGCCGTCTCCCCCGTCGCCATCCATGTCGGGGTCACGAAGAGAGCGCGGACGGTCTGCTGCGCCATGCGGTCGGCCTCTGTGGTTCGATCGGAAGTTTTCATGCTAGCACACTCCCCCGGGGCTCATTCCCGGTCGAGCCTCCGCCCGATCATCCCGGCCGGCGCCTCGACGCCGAAGAGGCCGAGCAGGGTCGGGGCGACGTCGTAGATCTTGAGCCCGCTCCGCGCCCCTTTCGGCAGGCCGTTCGCGGCGGATTTCAGGATGAAGATCCCCTGCCAGTCGTGGTTGGCGTCGTCGGGGCCGGTGTCGTTCTCGAAGGTGTGGATCGTCTTCAGGCCGACCGAGCCGATCGACCGCCAGTCGAGGTTGCCGAAGTAGCAGGTCAGGTCGGGGGCGACGTTGCGCACCTCGCGGTAGATGTCCTCGGGACGGTACGCCTTCGTCCCGATCGGGCGGCCCGACGGGTCCTCGATCGCCTCGATCTCGGCCGCCAGGTCGCTGCGGACCTTGTCGTAGTCCGAGGGCTCGATCGTCCCCTGCGGCTCGCGCCCCCTGACGTTCATGAACAGCCGGCCGTAGTAGCCGCCGTCCCCCCAGGCCAACGTCTTCGACCAGTCGACGTCCGCCTTGCCGATCGGGGTGGGCTTGTCCGGATACGACTTCAGCGCCAGGTAGCCCTTCTTGATGAGCCACTCGTTGAAGCAGATGCCGCCGTCGAGCTTCTTGGCGCCGTGGTCCGACACGACCATCACCGCGGTGTCCTTCGGGAAGAGCGCCAGGAGCTCGCCGATCTCCTGGTCGCAGTAGCGGTAGTAGTCGCGAATGGCGTTTTCGTGCGGGTTGCGCGGCTCGTACTTCGGGTGATCGGGGTCCATGTATTTCCAGAACGAGTGGTGGATGCGGTCCACCCCCATCTCGACCATCATGAAGAAGTCCCACGGCCGGGTCTTCAGGAGGTGCCGCGCCACCGCGAAGTGCATGCGCGTCTTGTCGTAGATCCGCTTCAAGAGCGCGTCCTTGTCTTCGGTCCGGAACCCCTCGACGTCGACCACGTAGCCGGGGGCGACCTTCTGGATCTCCTGGCGCACGTCCGGCGGGTAGGTGTAGGCCATGTCGGTGGACGGCGTCAGGAAGCAGCCGACCTGCACGCCGTTGAGCGGCTTCGGAGGAAACGACGGCGGCACGCCGAGGACGATGGAGCTCTTGCCGGCGCGCCCGAGCAGGTCCCAGACGGCGTCGCTCTTGAGGACGGAGGCGTTGGCCATCGACAGGCCGTCGTACGAATGGTCTTTGCGGTTCCTGAATCCGTAGATGCCGAGCTGGCCGGGGTCCTGGCTGCGCATCATGCAGGCCCAGGCCGGCACGGTGATCGGCGGGTGGGTGCTCAGGAGCGGGCCGTGGGAGCCGGCCTCCATCAGGCCCCTCAGGTTGGGAAGGTCGTCACGGAAGCGATCGAAGACCAGGCGGGGGGCGGCGCAATCCAGCCCCAGGACGGCGACTTTCACGGCCTGTTACGCTTCCGATCCGGTCTGGATCGGCGCCAGACGCTCGGTCGGCGCGAGCTCTTCCTTCGTGGAGGCCGGCAGGTATCCCAGCGACTGCAGGCAGAAGATGATCCCGCGGGCGCTGTCGATCGGCGCCTCGCGGTCCGTCTCGACCACCAGCTCGGGCATGAGCGGCGGCTCGTACGGATCGGACACGCCGGTGAAATGGTCCAGCGTGCCGGCGAGCGCCTTCTTGTAGAGCCCCTTGACGTCGCGACGGATGCACTCTTCGAGGGAGCAGTTGACGTGGATCTCGGCGAAGCGTCCGATCTCGGCCCGCGCCGCGTCCCGCGCGTCGCGGTACGGCGAGATCGCCGCGACGATCACGGTGGAGCCCGCCTCGGTCAGCAGCCGCGCCACGTAGGCGATGCGCCGGATGTTCTCGTCGCGGTCTTCCTTGGAGAAGCCGAGGCCTTTGTTCAGCCGCTCGCGCACCTCGTCCCCGTCGAGGACCGTGACGCGATGCCCCTCGCCCTTCAGCAGGGTGGCGAGTTTCCTGGCGATGGTGCTCTTGCCGGCGCTCGGCAGGCCCGTGAGCCAGATGGTCAGACCCTTCTTCTCCGCAGACGAATGCATTCCACAGCCTCCGTTCGGAAGCACCCCGAAATTTTGATTCCGTATTTATACCGCAGGATCGCGCAAAATCAACGGGTTTAATGGCTTGACGGCGGTTCGGGAGGCCTTCATGCCGCCCGATGCATGATTTTTCGCGCCGGTTTCGTGGCGCGCGTCAGGCGACCGACGAATCGGGGGTTGTCGTCATGGCCGGAGGCGCCGCGACGGCCGGCTGGAGCATCGCCGCCGGGTCGGAGGCGCGCCAGAGGCCGCGCATCCAGGCGGCGACCCCCTCCACGCCCAGGTTGATGTACGGCAGGACGATGAGGGTCAGGACGGTGGACGAGGCGAGCCCGCCGATGACCGTGCGGGCCAGCGGGTAGTAGTAGGCGTCGCCGACGCTGGAGCGGCCGAGGGCCAGCGGGATCAGACCGACGATGGCGGTGAGGGCGGTCATCAGGACGGCGCGCAGACGGTCTCGCCCGGCCTGCATGATCGCCTGGTCGCGCGGCATCCCGGCCTGGCGGAGCTGGTTCATGTGGTCGAGCAGGACGATGCCGTTCTTCACCACGATGCCGATCAGCATCAGCAGGCCGATCTGCGCCATGATGTTGAACGGTGTCCGGGTCGCTGCCAGGAGCCAGGCGGCGCCCGGCAGGGCGAACGGGATCGAGAACAGGATGGCGAACGGCTGGGCCATCGACTCGAACAGGGACGCCATCGCCAGGTAGACCAGGGCCAAAGCCAGGAGGAAGTTGATCATCATCTGCTGGTTCTCCTCCCCCTGCTCCAGGATCCGGTCGTCCCACGACCAGGTGTACCCGGGCGGCAGTTCGAAGGAGTTCATGAGGGACTCGATCTCCTTGCGGGATTTCTGCCACTCTTTCCCCTCGTAGGTGGCGTTGACGGCCACCCGGACCTTGCGGTCCTCGCGGGCGATCTGGTCGGCGCGGCGCACCACCTGGAACGCGGCGATGTCCCCCAGAAGGACCGGCCGGGAGGGGGGGCCGATCTGGATCGACTTGAGGTCCTCCAGGTTCTGGCGATCGATCAGGCGGAGCTCGAGCCAGGTCTCCACCTCGCGGTCGCCGGCGTTGAAGCGCTGCAGGCGCATGCCGCCGAGCGTGAACTGGAAGATCTGCGACACGTCCTCGGCCGTCAGGCCGGCGCGCAGCGCCTTGTCCCGGTCGATCACGACCTGGATCTCGTTGCGCCCCTTGTTCAGCGACGAGGTGATGTCCTGCACGCCGTCGACGATCGCCAGCCGCCGGGCCGCCTCGTCGGCGAGCTTTTTCAGAATACCGCTGTCGTGACCGAAGAACTTGACCGCGAAGTAGGTGCTGTTCCCCCCCTCGTTCGCCTCCTCGGCGAAGAAGATGCGCGCCCCGGGCACCTGCGGCAGGCCGGCCCGGATTGTCCTGCGCAGGTCCTTGATCACCTGGTCCCCGAGGTCCTCGCGCGCCAGGACCATCACCGTGCGCGCCTCGTTCTCGCCGAAGACGCTGTAGATCGACTTGATGGAGTACGCGTCCTTGTTGGCGCGCAGGTACGCCTCGATGGTGTTGACGGCCCGCTCCGAGTCGGACTTGTACGAGAAGTCCGCGAACTCGTACTGCAGGAACAGCCTCTTGTTGCTGGTCGCCGCGAACTGCGCCGTGTCTACCAGGCCCGCCATGAACGGCACGACGCCGACCCCGAGGCCGAGGATGACGATGAGCAGCGTCCAGGCCTTGTGCCTGAGGGTCCACCCCAGCATGCCGACGTAGCGCTCCTCCAGCCAGGCCAGGCTCTTCGGCTGCTCCGCCGGCTTGCGCTTGAGCCACTGCGCCGACATCAGGGGGATGAGGGTCAGGGAGGAGAACAGCGAGCAGGCGAGCGAGATCGAGATCGACAGCCCGACCTCCTTCAGCCAGATGGTGAGCTCGGTGCTGGCGCCGACCACCAGCGGCAGGAAGACGATGATCGTCGTGAGGGTCGAGCAGACGACCGCCATGGTCACGTCGCGCGCCCCGACCAGGGCCGCCTCGTGCGGATCGGCGACGGTGCGGCGCTTCCGGTCGATCGCTTCCAGGACGACGATCGCATCGTCCACCAGCATGCCGATCCCGAGCATCAGCCCGCACATCGACAGGACGTTGAGCGTCTTCCCCATGAAGTACATGAGCCCGCAGGCGGCGATCACCGAGAACGGGATCGAGAACGACACGATGAGCGTCGAGTCGAGGCGGCGCAGGAAGTAGTAGAGGACGAGCACGGCGAACAGCGCCCCAAGGAGGCCGGCGTGCTTCAGGGAGTCGATGCCGGTCGTGATCTGCTTCGCCTGGTTGTCCCAGGTGAACACCTTGATGCCGGCCAGGAGCGGATCCTGGCTGATGTCCTCGGTGATCACTTTCATGACCGCGCCCACGACCTCCACCGTATTGGCGGTCGACTCCTTGAACACCTCCAGGGCGACGGCCGGGCCGCCGTCGAGGTGCCGGCCGTAGGCGATCGGCGGCTCCTCGTAGCGGATCTCGGCGATGTCCTTGAGCTTCAGCCCCCGGTCGTTGACCGTCAGGTCCTCGATCGCCTGAAGGGAATCGAACGCTCCCAGGGCCCGCGCGGTGTAGCGCAGGCCGTCGTGGCTGACCTGGCCGAGAACCAGGTTCGCCGAGGCCCCCTGCAGCCGGGTCAGGAGCGTGCCGATGTCGACCGCGTGCTCTTTGATCCGGTCGAGGACCAGGTCGATGAAGATCTCGCGCGGGGCCACTCCGTCGAGCTGGACGCGCGCCACCCCCGGCACGCGCCGGATGCGGTTCGCCACCCGGGTCTCCAGCAGGTCGTAGTTCCTGGACAGGTCGACCCCCTGCGCCGAGATGCGCGCCTGGACGACCGGGATGTCGCTGGTGTTGAACGAGAAGATGAAGACCTGGCCGATCCCCGGCGGCAGGGACGCCTTCACCTGGTCCATCTTTTCGCTCACCTGCATGCGCACGATGTCGAGGTTCTGTCCCCACTTGAACTCGAGCTGGAACTCGGCGCTGTCGGCGGTCGAGGTCGACGCGAGCCGGTTCACGCCGGGAATCGTCGCGAGGACCTCCTCGACCGGCTTGGTGATCTGTTTC
Source organism: Candidatus Polarisedimenticolia bacterium (assembly GCA_036001465.1). Lineage (NCBI taxonomy): Bacteria > Pseudomonadati > Acidobacteriota > Candidatus Polarisedimenticolia > Candidatus Polarisedimenticolia bacterium. Next base: position 109,622 of record DASYUH010000014.1, on the reverse strand, counting down.
TCGATCTGCGTCGGGTTCGAATTGGGGTACGGGATGTTGATGCCGATGAACGGAATGTCCACGTTCGGCAGGAACGCCAGGGGGAGCCGCGCCATGGCGATGCCGCCGACCACCATGATGCTGAGCAGAATCATCAGCGTGGTGACCGGCCTGCGGATCGACAGCGACGGGAGGTTCATAGCTCGGGGCGGGCCGGGATCGCCGGGCCCGTGGCCTCAGGCTCGATCTCGTCCGCGGCGAAGCGGGCCGGACCGGCGCTCCCGAGGGCCGGCTGCGGCAGGAAGCCGGGCCCGAACCGCGACGGCGCCGGCCCTTCCTCCGAGGAGGGCGCGGTGCCGGTGGCGCCGCCCGGCGCCGTGGCGGGCCCGGCCAGGACGACGAACGCCTTGCGGTCGAGGACGGTGTAGACGACCGGGATGACGAACAGGGTCAGGATGGTCGCCACCGTCAGGCCGCCGATGACGGTGACCGCCAGGGGGGCGCGCAGCTCGGCCCCCTCGCCCAGCCCGATCGCCATCGGCAGGAGGCCGAGGATCGTCGTCGCGGTCGTCATCAGGATGGGGCGCATCCGGCGGAGCCCCGCCTCGACGAGCGCGTCTTCGCGAGACATGCCTTCCCCGCGGAGCATGTTGACCGCGTCGATGAGCACGATGGCGTTCTTGACGACGATCCCGGCCAGCATCACCGCACCGATCATGGCCACGACGTTGACCGTGTGCCCGGTCACGACCAGCGCCAGGACGGCGCCGATGATCCCGAGAGGGACGGTGAACATGACGACGAACGGATGGAGGAGCGACTCGAACTCGCAGGCCATGACGAGATAGACCAGGAAGATGGCCAGGGCCAGCGCCAGCTGCAGGGAGCGGAAGGAGCGGCCCATCTCCTCCTCCTGGCCGCTCAGCCCGGCCATGACACCCGCCGGGAAGCTCTGCCGCGCGATGGCGGCGCGCACGTCGGCGGCCACGGCCCCCATGTCGCGCCGGGAGATGTCCCCCGAGATCACCGCCGCGCGCTTCTGGGCGACGCGGCGGATCTCGCTCGGCCCCTCGGTCAGCTTCACGTCGGCGACGCTCTTGAGGAAAATCGGCACGCCGTTGCGCTGCCCGACGATCAGGTCGGAGACGTCCGCGACCGAGGCGGTCCCGACCTCGACCGAGCGGACCAGGATGTTGATCTCGCGGTCCCCCTCCAGGAAGCGGGTCGCCACCTCCCCCTGCACCTTGTTGCGCACCGTGCCGGCCACCTGGAAGAGATCGAGGCCCAGGTGCGACAGCTGCTCGCGGTTGAAGCTCAGCTGGAGCTCGGGATTGCCCGCCTCCATGGACGACTTCACGTCCACCAGCCCCGGGACCTTCTCCAGGTCCTTCTTCAGCGCCGCGGCGGACGTCTGCAGATCGGCCAGGTTGTCGCCGTAGACCTCGACCTCGATGGGGGTCCGGAAGGTGAAGTAGGACGGGCGCTCGAACTTGTAGCGCGCCACCTGCGAGGCTTCGAGCCGGGACCGCAGGGCCGCCGCCACCGACTCCTCCTCCCTGCGCCCCGAGCCCTTCTTCAGGCGGACCTGGATGCGGGCGGCGTTTTCCCCCTCGGAGCCGGTCTGCGTCAGCGACAGGCCGGCCCCGCCGATGATGCTCGAGACCGCGTCGACCCGCGGATCGTCCTTGATCACCGACTGCACCCCCTGCACGAAGCGGTCGGTCGCCTCGAGGGGCGTCCCCTCCGGCAGCTGGATCAGGAAGCTGAACTCCCCCTGCGAGAAGGTGGGGATCAGGTCGACCCCGAGGGTGCGCGCCAGGAACAGCGACGCGACGAACGCCAGGAGCGCCCCCGCCAGCACCGTGCCCGGGACGCGCAGCGCCGCGCGCAGCAGGACCGGGTAGGCCTTCATCCCGGCGTCGAAGGTCCGGTCGAACGCGGCGGTGATCGGCCGCGTCAGGCGGGCGGCCCACGCCCCGGTCCAACGCAGGCCGCCGCGAATCGCCCGCAGGGCGGCAGGCGGCCCGGCGACGAAGGCGGCGTGTGCCAGTCGCCTCGGCCGGCCGCTCCCCGAGGGGAGCGGCGCCGACATGGGCGTGGCCGCCACGGTGCGCGCCAGCCCCATCATCGCCGCGACCATCGGGATGATCGTCAGCGACACGACGAGCGAGGCCAGGAGGGAGAACGACACGGTCAGCGCCTGGTCGCGGAACAGCTGGGCCGCCATCCCCTCGATGAACACCACGGGGACGAAGACCGCGATCGTGGTCAGGGTCGAGGCGACGACCGCCCGGCCGACCTCCGATGCCCCACGCTCCGCCGCCACTTCCCCTGCCTCGCCGCGCTCGCGGCGCTTGAAGATCGCCTCCAGGACCACGATCGAGTCGTCCACCAGCATGCCGACGCCGAGCGCCAGGCCGCCGAGCGACATGACGTTGATGGTCGTCCCGGTCTGGTACATGAGGAAGAAGGTCGCGATGATCGAGATCGGGATCGACACGCTGATGATCAGGGTGCTCCAGATGTCCTTCAGGAACAGCAGGATGATCAGGATCGACAGCGCCCCGCCTTCGAGCGCGTTGACGACCACCTCGTGGATCGAGTCCTGGATGAAGCGCGACTGGTCGACGCCGGTCGTCACCTCGACCCCGGCCGGCAGCTCCTTGCGGGAGCGCTCGAGACGCTTCTGCACGGCGCGCGCCACGCCGACCGTGTTGGCGTCCCCTTCCTTGTAGATCGCCAGCTCGACCGCCTCGGCGCCGGCGAAGCGGGTGATCGCCTCGCGCTGCTTGTGGCCGCGCTCGACCACCGCCACGTCCGACATCAGGACGTTGCGCCCGTCCTTCGTGACCAGGACGGTCTTCATGATGTCGTCCAGGTCCTTGAACTCGTTGCGCGCCCGGACGAGGTAGCGGGCCTCCTGCTCGTAGAGGCTCCCGCCGGCCTGGTTGACGTTCTCGCGCAGGAGCTTCTGGTTGACGTCCTGGATGCTGACGCCCAGGAGCGACAGCTTCCCCTGGTCCACCTTGACCTGGATCTCCTCCTCGTAGCCGCCGTTCACCTTGATGGCGGCGACCCCCTCGGTCGACTCGAGGTCCTTCTTCAGGACCTCGTCGGCGACGTAGCGCAGCTGGTACAGGCTCGTCCCGCCGGTCAGGTAGAGCCGCAGGACCGGGTCGTTGTTCGGATCGAGCCGCAGGACCACCGGCTTCTCCGCCTCGCGCGGCAGCCGGACCAGGTCCAGCTTCTCGCGCACGTCGAGCGCGGCGAAGTCCATGTTGCGTCCCCAGCCGAACTCGAGCGTCACCTGCGACAGCCCCGGGCGCGACGCGGACGTGAGGCGCTGCACGCCGGCCACGACGCCGACCGCCTCCTCCAGCGGGCGGCTGATGAGGGACTCGATCTCGCCGGGCGCGGCCCCGGGGTAGCGGGTCTCGACCGTCAGGCTCGGATACGAGATGTTGGGGAGAAGATTGATCGGCAGCCGGGTGTAGGCGACGATCCCGAAGATCACCAGGGCGACGGCGCACATCGAAACCGTCACCCGCCGCTTGAGGGAAAACCTGATGAGGCTCATCGCCGGCGCCCGCGCCCGGGATCCATGGGGACTAGCCGCGGACCGGACGATCGTCCAGGGTGCCGAGATCGGAGGCTTCGGGGGCGGGAATGACCTTGATCGCCGAGCCCTGCTTCAGGCCCCCCTGGCCCGCCACGATGACCTGCTCGCCCGCCTTCACGCCCGACAGGGCCTCGACCCGGCCCCCCTCTTCGAGGCCGAGCGAAATGGTGCGTTTCTCGGCCACCCCGCCGTTGACGACGAACACGTACGCGTCCTGCAGCTCGCGGACGACCGCTTCCCGCGGCACCAGGATCGCCTGCGGGCGGGTCTCGCGCACGATGTCGATCGTGACGAAGGCCCCCGGCCGCACCTCGTCCGGCGGCGCGGTGGCCTCGATCGTCAGCTTGACCGTGCCGGTCCCCGTGTCGACGACCGGGCTGATCTGGCGGATGCGCCCGTGGAACCGGGTCGTGTCGTTCGCCTTCAGGGTGATGCGCACGTCGCGTCCTTCCTTGAGCCCGAAGACGTCCTTCTCCGGCAGGAAGATCCTGGCGACCAGGGGATCGAAATCCGACACGGTGAACAGCTGCTCCCCCGGGTGGAGGTGCTGGCCGAGCTTCACGAAGCGCTCGGTCACGCGGCCTCCGAACGGCGACCGGATCGTCGTCTTCTCGAGGCGCCACTTCGCCTCGGCCAGCTCCTGCTGGGCGATCTGGTTGTCGAGGGAGTCCTTGTCGTACTGCTCCCGGCTGATCAGGTTGCTGGCCAGCTCCTGCTGCGCCCGCTCGAAATTGATCCGGGCGTTCTCGAGCCGGACCTGGGCCTTCTTGAGGGAGATCTCGGCGTCGTCCTTGACCAGCTGAGCCAGGACCTGGCCCTTCGCCACGCGGTTCCCCTCCTCGACCAGCAGCTGCGCCACCCGGCCATCCGCCTCGGCCAGGACCTTGACCTCGTTCTCGGGCACCAGGTTGGCCGTGGAGGAGATGTACGAGGAGACCGCCCCGGTCGCGATCGGCGCCACGCTGACCGGGATGGGGGCCTTCTCCTTGTCGTCCTCCTTGGTCTTGGTGCTGGCGTGCGCCACGCCGCCGCTTCCCTGGCCCTGCGAGGCGCTCTGGCCGGACGCGCTGTCCTTGGCCCGGGTTTCGGAGCCGTCCGCGGCCCGCGAGCGCTTGAAGAAGATCCCGGTCACCACCAGGGCGCCCACGAGGACGACCAGGATGCCGGAGACGATCAGGAATCGCTTGCGTCGGGATATCGGGGTCATCTGTCTCTCCAAACCTGCCAGGTCAGATACGTCCGGGAGAAGGGAAACTCATGCCGACGAACCGTGTAACGGAAGGGCCCCGCCCCCGGTTCCCTGAAGTTTCGTGATCGAGGAGCCTGTCCGAAAGGAGGCGCCATTCTAACTGATCCAGTGGAGAGATCCTATCCACCCGACGGGGTGTGCTAGGCTCCCGCCGTTCGGGGATCCGGGGGCCCGAAGGGCCCCATCCCGCGGGAGAAAGAGAGGACCCGCTTGGCACACTCGCAGGCGAAAAACCGGCCGCCTCGCGTCCAGACCGGCCTGGAAGTCCTGAAGCAGGCACGGCCCCGCTGGCTGCGCGGTCGGCGTGTCGGCCTCCTCATGCACCCCGCCTCCGTGACCTCCCGGTTCGCCTCGGCGAGAGCGGTGATCCACGACCTGTGCGGCGGCAGTCTGAAGGCGCTGTTCGGCCCCCAGCACGGCATCGCGGGGGAGAAGCAGGACAACATGATCGAGTCCGGCCACGGCCGGGACGCGACGCTCGGCATTCCCCTCCACAGCCTCTATTCCGAGACCCGCGCCCCCACTCCCAAGATGCTGCAGGGGATCGACGTGCTCCTGGTCGACCTGCAGGATGTCGGGACGCGCGTCTACACCTTCGAATGGACCACGGCGCTGGCGCTCGAGGCCTGCGCCAGGGCGGGGCGCGAGGTGGTGATTCTCGACCGCCCCAACCCGATCGGCGGCACCGCGGTCGAGGGGAACCTGATCCGGCCCGGATACACCTCCTTCGTCGGCCTCTATCCGGTGCCTATGCGGCACGCCCTGACCCTGGGGGAGCTCGCCGCCCTGGTCAACGCCCGGATGGCGGACGGCGCCCCCCGCGCCCGCCCGGTGAAGCGCGGCGACGGCGTCGGCTGGCGCTGCCCCGGCCTCTGCGACCTGACCATCGTGCCGATGGCCGGCTGGCGCAGGCGGATGCTCTTCCCGGACACCGGCCTGCCCTGGGTGCTGCCGTCGCCCAACATGCCGACCTTCGACACGGCCGTGGTCTACCCGGGCCAGGTCCTCCTGGAAGGCACGAACCTCTCGGAGGGGCGCGGCACCACCCGGCCGTTCGAGATCTTCGGCGCCCCCTGGCTCGACATCCGGGCCGTGCGGCGGCGGTTCGAGAAGAAGCGGCTCCCCGGATTCGTCCTGCGCGATCATGCGTTCGAGCCGACCTTTCACAAGTGGGCGAAGGAGGTCTGCCAGGGGTTCCAGATCCAGGTGACCGACCCGGCCCTGTACCGGCCCTACTTCACGACGCTCGCCCTGCTCCAGGACATCATCGCCGTGCACCGCGATCGCTTCGAATGGAAGCAGCCCCCCTACGAATACGTCACCGATCGCCTGCCGATCGACGTCCTGACCGGCGATCCCGCGGTGCGCCAGGCGCTCGAGCTGGGGACCGATCTGCGGGTGATCGAGCGGGCCTGGCGGAAGGAGATCGCCGACTTCCAGCGCGAGTCCCGCGCCTTCCATCTCTATGACTGAGGCGATGCGCGCCTGGGGCTCCTCACCGTGGGTGCTGGCGCCCGCCGCCCTCGTCCTCTGGATCGGGGTCTTCCTCATCGTCAAGACGATCGTCCTCGGGGCGATGCGCCGGGTCGCGGCGCGGACCCGCTGGACCTGGGACGACGTCCTCGTCCAGGCCCTCTCGACGCCGCTCCTGATCGCCATCCTGGCGAGCGGCCTCCTGGTCTTCGGCCGGATCCTGCCTCTCGAGCCGGAAGGGGACCGCGCCTTCGACGTCCTGCTCGCCTTCTCCATCGCCCTGGCGCTCGTGCTCTTCGTCGATCGCGCCGCGCGCGGCGCCCTCGACCGGCTGGCGGCCGGATCGCCCGTCCTGCAGGGGGCGCGCGGCCTCATCCAGGCGGGGATTCGCGCCGTCATCGTCGGGATCGGTCTCCTGATCTTCCTGGACAGCATCGGCATCTCGATCACCCCGATCCTGGCTTCGCTCGGCGTCGGCAGCCTGGCGGTGGCGCTGGCCCTTCAGGACACGCTCGCCAACCTGTTCGCCGGCGTCTACATGATCGCCGACAAGCCGATCGAGCCGGGGCACCTGGTGAAGCTGCCGACCGGCGAGGAGGGGTACGTGACGAAGGTGGGATGGCGCAGCACCTGGATCCGGATGCTGAACAACAACATGCTGGTGATCCCGAACTCGAAGCTGGCCGGCGCGGCGATCATCAATTACGACCTCCCGGACCGGGCGATCAACGTGATCATCCAGGCGGGGGTCCACTTCGAGAGCGATCTCGACAAGGTCGAGCGCGTGACGCTGGAGGTCGCCCGGGACGTCCTGCGATCGGTCCCCGGGGGAGTGCCCGGGACGGAGCCGTCCCTGCGGTTCCTGGACGTCGGAGACTGGGCCATCCACCTCCAGGTGACTCTGCGGGCGCAGAACTTCGAGTCCATGCCCCTCGTCCGCCACGAGTTCGTGAAGCGCCTGGTGCCGCGCTACCGCCAGGAGGGGATCGTCGTCCCCTATCCGATCCGCACCCTCGATCCGCCGCCCGGCGGCGCCGAGGGGCTGCGCCGCGTCGCGCGCGACGGCGCCTGAAGTGTGGGGCCCCCGCTGCCCGTGCAAACGCAGGATCCGGGCACTAAATTGCTCCGAAGGGCGGTCTTGAGCCCGGCGGAGGACGAAATGAACATCACGAGGATTGCAGCGGTCGTGAGTCTCGTGGGCATGATTGCCGCCGCGACGGGCCCGCTGGTCGCAGGGGACGCCCAGGAGGACGCGTGCCTGCGGGCGGTGCCGGAGTCGCTGAGCGGGCAGATCTCGAGCATCTTCCCGTCCTACCGGCTGATCCAGGCGGGCGACTACTCGGCCGACGTCGTGAAGGCGGAGAAGAAGAATCACAAGGGGGGCCCGTGCCTGGGGGTCGCCAACGGAAATTTCGACGGAAGGAACGCCAAGGACTTCGCGTTTCTCCTGGTCTCACCGGGAAAGCCGCCTCTCCTCGTGGCGGCGCGCGCGACCGCGGACAAGGGGTGGACGTTCCAGGAGCTGCTGAAACTGGGGCAGGACGCTCCCGGCAGGAACTACGTCGACATCGTCCCGCCGGGAAAGTACCAGGATCGCCTGGCCGATCGTCCGGGGGACTCCAAGGGCTGGACCTCGAATTACGTGAGCGCGTTCCAGGGGGTCGGCGTCGGTCACTTCGGGTCGCCCGGCGTGGCCCTCTTCTTCAACGGGACCGACTGGGTCCGCCTCAGGCTGGGGAATTGACGCGCGGCTGACGCCGCCGCCGACGGCGGCCCCGCCGGGATTCGGGCCCTACTCGCAGCGCAGCGCGACCATCGGATCGACGCGCCCGGCCCGGCGGGCCGGGATGAGGCACGCCGCCAGGGCCACGAGCCCCAGGACCAGCACCGTCACCGTCAGGGTCAGCGGGTCGCGCGCCCCCACGCCGAACAGCATGCTGCTCATCAGCCGGGTCAGCGCCAGGGCGCCGACGACCCCGGCGGCGATGCCGAGGGACGTCAGGACCATGCCGCGCCCGACGACCAGGCCGAAGATGTCGCGCCGGCGGGCGCCGAGCGCCATGCGGATTCCGATGTCGTGGGTCCCCTGCGCCACGAGGAACGCCATCAGGCCGAACAGTCCCACGCCCGCGAGGAGCAGCGCCACCGCCGCGAAGATCGCGAGCAGCGTCATGGTGAACCGGCGGGGGGCGGTCGACTGCCCGATCAGCTCGTCCATCGTGAGGACCTGCGCGACCGGCACCCCGGGGTCGAGCGTTCGCACCTCGCCGCGCAGGACGGCGGCGAACGCCCGCGGATCGCCGGCGGTGCGCACCGCGATCTGCATGGGGTTCCAGGTCCCCGCGTTGAGGTTCAGATACACGGCGGAGTACGGCGTCTCGTCGAGCGCGTAGAGACGGACGTCGTCCGCCACGCCGACGACGGTGACCGGCGGGTTGGACGCGCTCCAGGGACGGAACGGGCGGCCGATCGGATCCTGGTCGGGCCAGCACCGCCGGGCCAGCGTCTCGCTGATCACGGCGCCGCGAAGGGCCCGCGTCTTCGGGTCGAGGTCCTGCTCGTTCAGGTCCCGCCCGCGGCGGATCGCGATCCCCATCGTGCGGAAGTAGCCGGGGGAGACCAGACGCCACTGCGCCGAGGGATGCTGGCCGTCCGCCGGGACCGGCGCGCCGTCCACGTGCACCTCCATCGCCGTCATGTTGCCGTCCATCGGCAGGCCGCTCGTTTCCGACACCGAGACGACCCCCTGCATCCCGCTCAGGCGCTCGCGCAGCCGGTCGTGGAACGCGAGAAACTCCTTCTCCGACGGATACCTGGTGCCGGGGAGGTTGATGCTGGCGGTCAGGAGGTTCTTCGTGTCGAAGCCGGGGGGCGCGTCGAGCAGCGCCGCGAGACTTCGCAGCAGGAGCCCCACGCCGACCAGGAGGACCAGCGAGAGCGCCACCTCGGCGACGACCAGCGCGCTGCGCGCCCGCTGGCGCGTGACCCCTCCGGCCGCCCCCTCTTTCAGCGTGGCGTGGAAGTCGACGCGCGTCGCCTGCAGCGCCGGCGCGAGCCCGAACAGGAGCCCGGTGAGGAGGGACAGGCCGAGCGTGAACAGGAGCACGCGGTGGTCGAGGGAGATCTCGTCGGCCCGCGGCACCGCCATGCCTCCCGCCACGCCCAGGACGTCGATTCCCCACTGCGCCAGAAGCAGCCCGAGCCCGCCACCCAGCGCCCCGAGCAGGAGCGATTCGGCGAGGAGCTGGCGCACCAGGCGCGCGCGGCTGGCGCCGAGCGCCGCGCGGATGGCGATCTCCCGGCGGCGCCCCGCGGCCCGCGCCAGGAGGAGGCTGGCGACGTTGGCGCAGGCGATCAGGAGGACCAGCGCCACCGCGCCCAGAAGCACGTACAGCCCGCGGCGCGACTCTGCCGGAACGATCCAGTCGTAGAAGGAGCTCAGGGTCACGGTCCAGCCGCCGTTCGAAGCGGGGTACTGGCGCGCCAGGCGCTCCGCGACGCCGGCCAGCTCGGCCTGCGCCTGCTGCGGGGCGACACCCGGCTTCAGCCTGCCGTAGACCGACAGCCGGTGATCGCTGCGATCCTCGGCGGGATCGGGCCGCAGCGGCACGAACAGCTCGTAGGGCCGCCAGTAGAACTCCGGCACGATGCCGATCACGGTGTGCGGCGCGTCGTTCAGCAGGATCGTCCGCCCGACGATCCCCGGGTCGCCGCCGAAGCGCCGCTGCCACAGACCGTGGGTCATCAGGACGACGCGCTCCCCGTGGCCCGTCGCGTCCTCCTCCGGCAGGAAGCCGCGCCCCATCTCCGGACGCACCCCGAGCATCGGAAAGAAATCGTGCGTGACCGCCATGCCCGGGATGCGTTCCGCCTCGCCGCCGCCGGTCAGGTTGAGCGGGCGGGTGGTCGAGGCCGCGAGCCGTTCGAACGAGACGCTCTGGGCGCGCCAGTCGAGGAAGTTCGGCTGCGAGCCGGAGAAGGTCGGCCAGCCGCGCTGCGGGTTGCTCTCCCAGATGCGCACCAGCCGCCCCGGCTCGGCGTAGGGCAGCGGCCGCAGCAGCACCGCGTTGAGGATGGTGAACACCGCCGCATTCGCCCCGATCCCGAGCCCCAGCGTGATCAGGACCGCCGCCGTGAAGCCGGGGTTCTTGAACAGCAGGCGGATCGCATGGAGCACGTCGGCCGCGAGCTGCGAGGCGATCAGGCCGGCCGTCGCTCGGGCCCCCTGCCTGGCCGCCACGGAGCCGCCCGCGCCGCGCGAACCCGCGCTCTCCAGTCCGTCCAGGACGCGCTGATCGAGGCCATGGCGGCTGAGGGTGTCCGATCGGGCGATGTCGCGCGCCAGCGCCTGCCAGTCCCGGACCTCGCGCTTCGCCGCGGCCTCCGCCTCCTCCGAGGAGGCGCCGCGCTCCATGGCGCCCCGATGGAGATCTTCCATGTGCTGCGCGACGGCCTCGACGATCTCGGCTTCCCGCTCCGGACGCAGGTCCGGCAGGCGCAGCCGTTCCCGGACGTACGCCTGCCAATCAGGCATGGCCGCGTCCCACCACGCGATTGACCGCCGCCATGAATTCCCTCCAGGTCACCCGCTCCTGCAGGAGGACGCGCCGGCCGTCGGGGGTGAGCCGGTAGAACCGGCGGCGCCGCTCTCCGGGCCGTTCCAGCCAGCGCCCCCGGATGAGACCGCGGCTCTCGAGCCGGCACAACATCGGATAGAGCGAGGCGATCCGCAGCAGGAGCTTCCCGCGCGACCGGCGCTCGATCATCTTGCCGATGTCGTAGCCGTGCCGCGGCCCGGTCTCGAGCAGCGACAGGATCAGCAGCTCCGTGCTCCCCTTCTTCAGCTCGCGACTGAACATCCGCGCCTCCAACTTGGTGACACGATATATCGGTTTGCAGTATATATGGACAAGCGGGCCGGTTGTCAAGGACCGATTGTTCGCTGCGGCCGCCGGTGGCGACGCGGAGCCGGCCCGTCAGCGCTTCAGGGAGGACATGTCGACGACGAAGCGGTACTTCACGTCCCCTTTCTCCAGCCGGTCGTACGCTTCGTTGATCGTCTGCATGGATATCACCTCGACATCGGCCGTGATCCCGTGATCGGCGCAGAAGTCGAGCATCTCCTGGGTCTCCCGGATGCCGCCGATCATCGAGCCCGCGAGCCGGCGCCGGCCGGACAGCAGACTGAACGCACGCACCGGCAGCGGAGTCTCCGGCGCTCCCACCAGGGTCAGGGCGCTCTCCCGCTTCAGGAGCTCGAGATAGGCGCTCACGTCGTGGACGGCCGAAACCGTGTCCAGGATGAAATCGAAGCTGCCGAGATGCTTCTGCATCGCCGCGGCGTTCCCGGAGAGCACCACGTCGTGGGCCCCCAGCCGGACCGCGTCCTCCGCCTTTTTGGGCGAGGAGGTGAACACGACGACCCGGGCGCCGAACGCGCCGGCGAGCTTCACGGCCATGTGCCCCAGCCCGCCGAGGCCCACGACACCGACCTTCTGCCCCTTGCGGACGTTCCATTGCCTCAGGGGCGAGTAGGTGGTGATGCCCGCACACAGGAGGGGCGCCGTCCCGGCCGGGCCCAGCCTGTCCGATACCTGAAGCGCGAAGGCCTCGTCGACGACCAGACTCTCGGAGTAGCCGCCGTAGGTGACGCCCCCGAGGTGCTGGTCCGTGGAGTTGTAGGTGAAGGTCGCCTGGTTTTCGCAGAGCTGCTCCAGCCCTTCCCGGCATGCGGGGCAGGCGCGGCACGAGTCGACCATGCAGCCCACCGCCGCCAGGTCGCCTTCCTTGAACTTCCGGACGGCGCCGCCCGCCTTCGACACCCGACCGACGATCTCGTGGCCCGGGACGCACGGATAGACCGTCGGCATCGTGTTCTGCCACTCGCCCCGCACCTGGTGCAGATCCGAGTGGCAGACCCCGCAAAAGAGCACGTCGATCTGCACGTCCCGCGGCCCCGGGGCGCGGCGCCTTATGGTGGTCGGCGCGAGCCCCGAGCCTGCGCCCGTGGCGGCATAGGCTCTCGCCTCGTACGGCCTGGCCGCCGCTGCGGCACCTTCCCCCCGCGTGGTCTGTCTCGTCTCGCTCATGACGGTCCTCCTTCTCGATGCCATGCAGTCTACCGCGCCGCTGCGATCGGATAGAATCGGGCCGCCATGCCCGACATCCTGTACCTGTCGCGCGGCGACGTCGAGGCGGCGCGCGTGCCGATGAAGGCGATCATCGAGCGCCTCGAGGCCGCCTTCCGCGAGAAGGGGCAGGGGCGTGTCGAGATGCCTCCCAAGCCGGGGATCCACCCCGGCCCTCGCGGGAGCGACAACTTCATCCACGCCATGCCCGCCTCGATCCCGGCCCTGGGGGCCGCCGGCGTGAAGTGGGTCAGCGGCTTCCCCGGGAACCAGAAGCTCGGGCTTCCTTATATATCGGGCCTGCTCATTCTGAACGACCCGGAGACTGGCCTGCCGAAGGCGATGATGGACGCGACCTGGATCACGGCGATGCGCACCGGCGCCGCCACCGCCGTGGCCGCGAAGCACCTGGCGCGCCCCGGCGCCTCGACCTTCGGCATCCTCGGCTGCGGCGTGCAGGCGCGCACCAACCTCGAGGCGGTGGCCGCGGTGCTGCCGTCCCTGCAGGAGGTCCGCGCCTACGACATCCACCCCGACAGGGTCGCGCAGTACTGCGAGGAGATGACGAAGGCGCATCCGACGATCCGCTTCCGGCCCGTCGGCACGCCGCGCGACGCCGTGCGCGACACCGACGTGGTCGTCACCGCCGGCCCGATCCTGACGCGCCCGACCCCGGCCATCGAGCCGGGGTGGCTCTCGGAAGGGGCGCTGGGCGTCCCGCTCGACTACGATTCGTACTGGAAGCCCGAGGCGATGGCCGCCGTCGACCGCTTCTACACCGACGACATCCCCCAGCTTCTTCACACCCGCGAAGGGGGCGTCTACTTCCGCGGCATCCCGGACGTCTACGCCGACCTCGGCGAGGTCGTCGCCGGCCTCAAGGACGCCCGCCGCCAGGACCGCGAGCGCCTGCTGTGCATGAACCTCGGCCTCGCCATCGAGGACATGGCGACCGCGCCTCTCGTGCTCGAGCGGGCCGTGGCGGGGGGGCTGGGGACGCGCCTGCCCCTCTAGAAGCCCCCCCTGGCCCGCGGGTCGCTGGTGTATGATCTCCCTTCCAAACCGCACGAGGAGAACTCATGACCCCATCATCCAAGACCACCACGGCCCAGGGACAGGGCCGCAAGCTCATCGAGCTCGCCGAGACCTGGAGCGCCCACAACTACCATCCGCTGCCTGTCGTCCTGACCCGGGGCGAGGGGGTGTGGGTGTACGACCCGGACGGGAACCGGTACATGGACATGTTGTCGGCGTACTCGGCGCTCAACCACGGGCATCGGCATCCCCGCATCGTGAAGGCGCTGAAGGACCAGGCGGACCGGATCACCCTGACGTCGCGCGCCTTCCACAACGAGCTGATGGGCCCGCTGTGCGAGACGATCTGCCGGCTGGCGGGGCTCGAGATGGCGCTCATGATGAACAGCGGCGCCGAGGCGGTCGAGACGGCGATCAAGACGGCCCGGAAGTGGGGCTACAAGGTCAAGAAGGTCCCGAAGGACCAGGCCGAGATCATCGTCTGCGAGAACAACTTCCACGGCCGCACCACGACGATCGTCGGGTTCTCTTCGGAGGACCAGTACCGGGAGGACTTCGGGCCGTTCACCCCCGGCTTCCGGCTCATCCCGTACGGCGACCTCCAGGCGCTGGAGCGGGCGGTCGGCCCGAACACGATCGGCTTCCTGGTCGAGCCGATCCAGGGGGAGGCCGGGATCCTGATGCCGCCCGAGGGGTACCTGGGGAAGGCGGCGGAGATCTGCCGGAAGAACGACGTCCTCCTGATCGCCGACGAGATCCAGACCGGCTTCGGGCGGACCGGCCGGATGTTCTGCTACGAGCACGACGGCGTGAGCCCGGACCTGGTCATCGTCGGCAAGGCGCTCGGCGGCGGGATGCTGCCGGTCTCGGCGGTCCTGGGGAAGCGCGCCACGCTCGGCCTCTTCCGCCCCGGCGATCACGGCTCGACCTTCGGCGCCAACCCGCTCGCGTGCGCCGTGGCGATGGCCGCCCTCGACGTCCTGGTCGATGAGGGCCTCGTCGAGCGCTCGGCGCAGATGGGGGGCTACTTCATGGAGCGGCTGCGCGCGATCCGCACCGACAAGGTGAAGGAGGTCCGCGGCCGGGGGCTCCTGATCGGCGTCGAGATCAAAGAAGAGCACGGCACGGCGCGCCCCTACTGTGAAAAACTGATGGAGCTGGGCATGCTGGCCAAGGAGACCCACCACCAGGTCATCCGCTTCGCCCCACCCCTCGTGATCACCCGCGAGGAGGTCGACTGGGCGCTGGAGCGGATCGCGAAGGTGCTCGCCTGATCGGGGCGAACCCCCCCGCGCGCCCCCTCCATCACCTGCGCAATCACACGCCCGAGTCCCTCGCCGCCGCGCGGCCGGACCTCGGCCTGAACCCGGGCCTGGCCAACCGGATCGTGACGCGCCTGGTCGCCGAGGACCGCGACGACCTGGACGGCGTACGCGGCCTGTCCAAGCCGGCCAGGGACGCCCTCCTTCAAGGAAGCCGCACCTCGCGGCTCGAGGTCCTCGACCGCCGCCGCAGCGCGGTCGACCCCTTCGTCAAGTACCTGTTCCGGTCCGCCGGCGAGACGTTCGAGGCGGTCCGGATCCCCCTGCTCCAGCCGCGCTGGAGCGTCTGCGTCTCGAGCCAGGCCGGCTGCGCCCTGGCCTGCGCCTTCTGCGAGACCGGGCGGCTCGGCTTCACGCGCGATCTCGAGGCCTGGGAGATCGTCGAGCAGGTGCTGACGGTCAGGCGCGAGGGCCCCGAGCGGCCGGTCACGAGCGTCGTCTTTCAGGGGCAGGGGGAGCCGTTCCAGAACTACGACCAGGTCATCCAGGCGGCGCGGATCCTGCAGCACCCCTGCGGCGGCCGGATCCGGGGAAGGAACATCACCATCTCCACGGTCGGGATCCTGCCGATGATCGAGCGCTACACCGCCGAGGAGCACCCGTTCAGGCTGATCCTGTCGCTGACCTCGGCGTTCGACGACAGGCGGGCGGGGCTCGTCCCCTCGGGCCGGCGGTACGGCGTGGCCGCGCTCGCCGCCGCCATGCGCCGGCACGCCGCGAAGGCGGGGGACCGGGTCAACCTGGCCTGGGTCCTCATGTCGGGCGTCAACACCGGCGAGGACGAGGCGGAGGAGCTGGCGCGCCTGTTCCGGGGCGCCGCCGTGCGGCTGTCGATCATCGACGTGAACGATCCGACCGGGACGTTCCCGAGGGCCGGGGACGCCGAGCGCGGGGCGTTCCTGACCGCCCTCGGCCGGAGGGGGATCGGCTTCGTCAGGCGCTACTCCGGCGGACCGGACATCCACGCCGCCTGTGGCATGCTCGCCTCGAGCGCCCGCGGGGGCCGGGAGGCTTCAGGTGCTGTAGAATGGCCTCTCATCCAGCAGTGAGCCCGGAAAGGGAGGCGGCCATGGCGGTCCGGAAGCTGCGCAACTACGTGAACGGCGAGTGGGTCGAGCCGTCCGGCCCCGACTGGCTCGACGTCGAGAACCCGTCCACCGGCGCCGTCATCGCCCAGGTCCCCCTGTCCCGCGCGGCGGACGCCGACGCCGCCATCGCCGCCGCCCACAAGGCGTTTCCGGCCTGGGCCTCAACACCGGTCGACAAGCGCGTGGCCCCCCTGTTCCGCCTGGCGGCCATGATCCGCGACAACCGGGAGGCGATCGCGCGCCAGATCACCGAGGAGAACGGCAAGTCGCTTCCCGACGCCCGCGCCGAGGTCGACCGCACGCTCGAGAACGTGGAGACCGCCTGCGGCATGCCGGTCATGCAGCAGGGGGACAAGCTGGTCGGCGCCGCGCCGGGCATCGACGGCGAGGTGATCCGCCTGCCGATGGGCGTGTTCGCCATGATCGCGCCGTTCAATTTCCCCGGCATGGTCCCCTTCTGGTTCGTCCCCTACGCGCTGGCGAGCGGAAACACTTACGTGGTCAAGCCCTCGAAGCAGGTCCCCGTCACCATGCAGCTGCTCGCCGGCTACATCGACGCCTGCGGCTTTCCGAAGGGCGTGTTCAACCTGGTGAACGGCGACCGCGTCGTGGCGGAGGCCTTCATGGCCCATCCCGACGTGCGCGGCGTGTCGGTCGTCGGCTCGACCCCCACGGCCCGCATCGTCGCCTCGACCTGCGCCCGGAACAACAAGCGCTTCCAGGCGATGGGGGGCGCCAAGAACCACCTCGTGGTGATGCCCGACGCCAAGATGGACGACGTCATCCGCAACATGGTCACCTCGGGGTACGGCTGCGCCGGGCAGCGCTGCATGGCCTCCTCGGCCATCGTCTGCGTCGGCGACAAGACCTATCGCGACGTCGCCGACCGGTTCGTGCGCGCCTCGCGCGAGGTGATCGTCGCCAACCCGCTCGACCCGAAGGTCGCCGACCAGGCGATGGTGATGGGGCCGGTGATCTCCGCCAAGGCGAAGGATTTCATCCTCAAGATGATCGACGCCGGCGTCCGCGAGGGGGCGGCTCTCGCCCTCGACGGCCGGGGCGTCAAGGTGCCCGGTTGCGAGAAGGGGCACTTCATCGGCACGACGGTGTTCACCGGCGTCAAGCCGGGCATGACAATCCACCGGACCGAGATCTTCGGGCCGGTGCAGGTGATCCTCGCGGCCTCGACCCTCGACGAGGCCATCCGGATCGTCAACGACCACGAGTACGGCAACGGCGCGTCGATCTACACCCAGAACGGCTACTACGCGCGCAAGTTCAAGCTCGAGGCGCAGGTGGGAATGGTCGGCGTCAACGTCGGCATCCCCGCCCCGGTCGCCTACCTGCCGTTCGGCGGCATGAAATCGTCGCAGTTCGCCGACATCAAGGCGCAGGGCAGGGCGGTCGTCCACTTCTTCACGCAGGACAAGATCGTCACCGAGCGCTACTGGCCGGAGGCCTGACCGGCCGTTCATTCATCCCACGGAGGTACGCCGCATGTCGGAAGCGATCAGCCCGCTGAAGCTGGGACAGGTCGTCCCGGAGTTCGAGCTCGAAACCTACGATCCCGCCAAGGATGACTTCGGCAAGGTCCGCCTGCAGGACCAGATCGCCGCGAAGCGATGGACGGTCCTGTTCTTCTACCCCGCCGATTTCACCTTCGTCTGAGCGACCGAATTCGCTGCTCTGGCAGAGCAGCACGAGCGGTTCGTGAAGATGGGGTGCGACATCATCACGGTCAGCGCCGACACCAAGTTCGTCCACCTGGCCTGGAAGAAGAGCGAGAAAGAGCTGGCCGGAGTCCGTTATCCGATGGCCTCCGATCCGACGGGCAGGATCGGCCGGATGTTCGGGGTCTACGACGAGGCGACCGGGCTGAACCTGCGCGGGACCTTCATCATCAATCCCGAGGGGAAGCTCCTGAATGCGGAGGTGAACTTCTACAACCTCGGCCGCAACATCGACGAGCTGATGCGGAAGTTCAAGGCCAACATCTACATGGCCCGCAAGGCCAACGAGGTCTGCCCGTCCAAGTGGAAGGACGACGGGGACAAGACCTTGGTGAACCCCGGCGCCAAGATGGTCGGCAAAGTCCACGAAGCGCTGAATTCCTGATCACCTGGAGCTCCTGCTCGCGTCGCCGCGTCGAGCCCTCGGGGGCGAGGATGCGCTGGATCGTTTCGGCCTGCATGCTCGTGGCGTGCGGCGCCACCGCCGCCCATGCCTCGACGGAGGAGGTGGCCGTCCTGACGACGCCGCAGGGCGAGATCGTCTGGCGGTTCCTCGATGGCGACGCCCCCGGCCACACGGCCTACGTTCGCGATCTGATCCACCGGGGCTTTTACGACGGGACGACGTTCCACAGGGTCATCCCCCATTTCGTCGTCCAGGGAGGGGATCCGAACTCGAAGAACGCCGACCGCTCGGACGACGGCGAGGGGGAGGGGGACCTCAGGCTCAAGGCGGAGTTCAGCACGGCCCTGCACTACCGTCCGGGGACCGTCGGCATGGCGCGGGACGCCGACCCCGACTCCGGGTCCTGCCAGTTCTTCATCGCCCTCGAGGACCTGCCGCGTCTCGATGGCCGTTACACGATCTTCGGCGAGGTCGTCGCCGGCCTCGACGTGGCCCGTCGGATCGCCGATCTGCCGCGCGATCTCAACGACAATCCCCTCGATTCGGTGAGGGTCACGGCCCGCCTGGAGAAACGGAAGGTCCCTGATGGGGTCGTGTCCCGCCGGCCGGGGGGCGCCTCGGGCGAGGTGCTCACCGGTCCCGGCAAGCCGAAGCCTTACGACCCCGGGAACCTCCTGTGGAAGCCGCCGGAGATCGAGCCCGCCGCGCCGCAGGGGGGTCGCGCGTCCGGCGAGACGTCGCGACTTGAGCTGGCGGTGGCGGAGGACGGCGCGGTCCTGGACGTCCGTTTCCCCGAGGTCTTCACGCCAGGGGCCGCGCGCCTGCGAAAGGCGGCGCTCGGCTGGAGATTCCGGCCGGCCACCTACGCGGGGAAGCCGCGCAAGGTCCGCTTCGAAATCGGCAGCGACGGCTCGGGGCTCGCCCGGCCCCCGGGCGGAGGGGCGCCCGTCGAGCTCCAGGACGGGATCGCACCGCCGCGCCCCGCCCCGCGCGTCGTCCTGCCGCCCGGCCGGAAGCCCCCGGCGAAGGGCCCGCGTCTGCGGCTGACCATCGACGAGACGGGCCAGGTCGCCGACGCCGCGCTGCAATCGGGCTGCGGCGAGGCCGATCTGGACGCGGCCGCCGTGGAGGCCGCCCTCGCCCTTTCCTTCAAGCCGGCCGCGCGGCCGGCGCCGGGCGGAGGCGACCCGCGGCCGATCGCGGTCTACCTCGACGTCGAGGCGCGGTTCGTGGAGACTCCTCCCCGCTGAATGCGCGGGAGGATCGTGGGCTTCAGCCCCGCTCGAAGATCTCCTTGGCGATGATCAGGCGCTGGATCTGCGAGGTCCCCTCGTAGATCTGGAAGACCTTCGCGTCGCGCATCAGCTTCTCGACCGGGTACTCGCGCGAGAAGCCGTAGCCGCCGAACACCTGCACGGCGTTCAGGGCGGTCTCCATCGCCGTGTCGGCGGCGAAGGCCTTGGCGAAGGCGGCCTCCTTGGTGTTGCGCTCGCCGCGATCGATCTTCCAGGCCGACTGCCAGACCAGGAGCCGGGCCGCCTCGATCTTCATCGCCATGTCGGCGACCATGAAGGCGACCGACTGGTGCTTGTGGATCGGCACGCCGAAGGCGGAGCGCTCGTTGGCGTAGCGGACGGCGTGCTCCATGGCCGAGCGGGCGAGGCCGACGGCCGCCGCCGACACGACCGGCCTGCTGTGATCGAAGGCCGACATCGCCAGGAAGAACCCCTTTCCCTCCTGGCCCACCAGGTTCGCCTTCGGCACCTTGACGTCGTTGAAGGTGATGGCGCGCGTGTCGGAGGCGCGCTGTCCGAGGTTCTGCTCCTTCTTGCCGACCTCGATCCCCGGCGTGCCGGCCGGCACCAGGAAGGCGCTCATCCCCTTGTAGCGCTGCGAGGGGTCGGTGTAGGCGACGACGAAGTACCAGTCGGCGACGCTGCCATTGGTGATCCACATCTTCGATCCCTTCAGGACGTACTCGTCGCCCATCTTGCGCGCCACCGTCTTGATCCCCTGGACGTCGGAGCCGGCCTGCGGCTCGGTGACGCAGTAGGCGGCGAACTTGAACTCCTTCGTCATGGGAGTCAGGAAGCGCTTCTTCTGCTCGTCCGAGCCGCCGACGATGACCGGCGCCTCGGCCAGGGTATTGGCCTCCATCGCCGTGCCGATGCCGGTGCACCCCGCGGCGACCTCCTCGGCGATGAGGCAGCCGTCCACGACTCCCAGACCGGGCCCGCCGTACTCTTCGGGGATGTGCGTGTTCATGAGGCCCAGGTCCCACGCCTTACTGCAGATCGCGCGCGGGAACTCGCCGGTCTGATCGTGGTGCGCCGCCTGCGGGCGGATCTCCTTCTCGGCGAACTCGCGCGCCAGGTCCCGCAGCTGCTTCTGCTCGTCGGTCAGGGCGAAATCGATCATGAGCCCCTCGTTTCTCGCGTGAAAAAACGCCGCCGGGCGCATCCTCACGCCCGGCGGCGATTATGGTGCCGGCCCACGCGGGGGTCAAGGCGCTGCGTCGATCGGGCCCCCGACCCGGCGCGGCCTACTTCGGCTGCGCCATCTTCTTGATGAACTCGGCGCTGCGCTTTTCCATCTCCTGGGGTGGCACGTCCTCGGTGTGGGTGGCGATGCCCCAATGCTGCCCGAAGGGATCGACGATCTTTCCGAAGCGATCGCCCCAGAACATGTCGGTCACCGGCATGATCACGCTCGCGCCGGCGTCGACGGCCCGCTTGAAGACCGCGTCCACGTCGGGCACGTAGAGGAAGATCGAGCCTGTCACGACGCCGCCCGTGGACGCCGGCGCCTTGACCTTCGGCGCCATCTCGGGATTCTCATCGGTCACGAAGACCATCGAGCTGCCGATCCGGACCTCGGCATGCATGATCCGGCCGTCGGGAGTCGGCATGCTCAACTTGGTCTCGGCGCCGAACGCCTTCCCATAGTACTCGAGGGCGCGCTTCGCGTCCTTCACCACCAGGTACGGAGTGACGGTGTGGTATCCGTCGGGGACCGGCTTGACGGTTTTTGCCATGGAAACCTCCTCCTTCCTGCAGGACCGGGGCAGGGGATGTGATTTGTGGTACGCCGGATCCTACACCCGGCCCGCGCGGAAGGAAACCCTCGAGGCGGCGGCCGCGCCGCCTACTCGTGGCGCAGGGCGGCGAGCGGGTCGACGCGCGCCGCTCGACGGGCCGGCAGGTAGGTCGCGACGAAGCCGGTGAGGGCCAGCACGACCGCCACCGCGGCCAGCGTCGGCGGATCGTGCGCCCCGACGCCGAACAACAAGCCGCCGAGCGCGCCCATGACGGCCAGCGATACCGCCAGTCCGAGGACCATCCCGGGCACCACGATGCGCGCCCCCTCCGCGAGGACGGTGCCCAGGATGTGGCGGCGTTGCGCGCCGATCGCCAGGCGGAGCCCGATCTCCTGGGTGCGCTGCCGGACGCTGTATGACAGAACCCCGTACAGGCCGATGATCGCCAGGAGAAGGGCGGTGAGGGCGAAGGCCAGGACGACGTCCATCGCGAAACGCTCCCGCTTGACCGTCGACCTGACGAGATCCCCGAGCGGCGTGATGCTGTGGGCCGGCTGCAACGGATCGACCTCCCGCAGAGCCTGGCGGACGGCGGGGATCATCGCCTCGGGCTCGCCCGTCGTGCGCACCGCGAAGTTCAGCACCAGGTAGGAGCGCTGCGCGTGCGGCAGGTAGATCTCCGGCCGTGGCTCGCTGCGCAGGCCGCGGAAGCGGACGTCCCCCACGACGCCCACGACCTCGTAAGGATAGGTTCCCGCCGTGCTGTAGTCGACGGACAGGCGGCGCCCCACCGGGTCCTGGCCCGGCCAGACCTGGCGCGCCAGGCTCTCGTTGATCACGAGGACTAAGGGCGAATCGGGCGAGTCCTGCGCCGTGAACCCGCGGCCGCGCAGCACCCGGATGCGCAGCGTGTCGAAGTAGCCCGGTGTGGCTATCCGCACGTCCGCCTGCCGCACGCTCGCCGGATCGCGCGCCAGCGCGGCGTCCCAGACAGGCCGCTCGAAATCGGGCCCGAGCGGGCTCGTCGGGAGCGCCGTCGCGCCGCCCACCGCCTCGACTCCGGGCAGCGCCGCGAGGCGCCGCTCGAGCTCGCCGTAGTAGGAGCGCGTCCTGGCGGCGGAGTTGTACTGGCGAGTGTCGAGGAAAATCGGCATCACCAGGACGCGCCCGGGGTCGAAGCCCGGATCGCGCGCCAGCAGGCGCGTGTAGCTCCGCACCAGGAGCCCCGCGCCGGCGAGGAGGACGAACGCGGCCATCACCTGCGCCGCCGCGAACGCCGAACGCCATTTTCGCGGACCCGGACCGGCGGTGGCGCGGGTCGTCTCGTGCAGCCGGACGGGGAGGGCGGCGCTCACGCCGGCCAGCGCCGGAGCGACGCCCAGCGCCAGCCCCGCCAGCGTGGCGACCAGAAGGGCGAAGGCCAGGACGCGCAGGTCGAGCGCCGCCTCCGACAGCCGCGGGATGCTCTCCGCCCCCCAGTGCCTGGCGGCGCCGAGAGCCACGGCGGCGACCACGAATCCGAGCCCGCTGCCGAGAAACGTCAGGAGCCCGCTCTCCGTCAGGTGCTGGCGCACCAGACGCGCCCGCGAGGCCCCGAGCGCCAGCCGCAGCGACGTCTCGCGCCCCCGCGCGGTGGCGCGCACGAGCTGCAGCCCCGCGAGATTGGCGCAGCCGACCAGGAGCAGCAGCCCCACGCCGGCGAGCAGCACCACGAGGACGCGCCGCGCATCGCCGGCGATCTCTTGGTGCAGAGGGACGAGGACGGGGCGCCAGCCGCGGTTGGTGTCGGGGTACTCGCGCTCGAGCCCGGCCGCCACGGATTCGAGGTCGCTCTGCGCCTCGGCCAGGGTGACCCCGGGCTTCAGGCGCGCCACCGACTGCACGTAGTGCTGGTCGCGCGGCTGATCGTCGGAAAGCCCCCACGGGATCCAGAGGTCGATGCTCTCGGACGGCATGGCGAACGCCGGCCCCATCACTCCGACGACGCGGAATTCCTGCCGCTCGAGCGACAGGCTCCGACCCAGGATGTTCGGGTCGCTCTGGAAGCGGCCGCGCCACAGGCGATCGCTGATGACCACGACCGGGTCGGTGCCCACGGGGGCCGCGGCGCTATTGAACAGGGACCGCTCGGTCTCTTCGGTCGTGAACGTGCGGCCGCGCCCCGCCGGAGCGACGAATACCGGAAAGAAATCGGCGCTCACCATCGCGGTCGGGATCACCACCGCGTCGTTGTCGGCGCGCAGCGTGCGCCCCATCACGTACCAGGCCGCCACGCCCGAAAGGGTGCGGGTCCGGCGGCGCCAGTCCACGACGTTGCCGGTGGTGACGCCGATGCGCGGGATCGAGAGCTCACGGTTGGTGTCCCACACTTGCACCAGCTGCTGCGGATTGTCATAGGGCAGCGGCTTGAGGAGGGCCGCGTCGGTCAGGCTGAAGAGCACGGTGCCGGCCCCGAGGCCGAGGGCGAGCGTCGCCAGCGCCGACACGGTGAACGCGGGGGTCCGCCGCAGCAGGCGCGCCCCGTAGCGCGCGTCCTGCCAGAGTGTCGCCACGAAGGCCCCGCGGCGCTCGTGACGGCAGGCCTCCTTGACCGGCTCGAGGCCGCCCAGATCGATCAGGGCCCGACGGCGCGCTTCGTCCGGACCCAGGCCGGCGCGGCAGTGCGCCTCCAGCTGCTGCTGGACGTGGAATTGCAGTTCGGCGTCGAGGTCGGCGTCCGGCCCGCCGTCCCGCCGGCCCCGGAACATCCGGAGGAGGGCCGCGATCGGTCGCATCTCAGGCGGGCCTCATGACGCGGTTGACGGCCGCGGCCAGCCTCTCCCAGTTCTCCGCCTCGGCGTCCAGCCGCTTCCTCCCCGAGCGCGTCAGGGTGTAGAACCGGGCGCGCCGGTTGTTCTCCGAGTTGCCCCATTCCGCCTGGATCCAGCCGCGCCGCTCGAGACGGTGCAGGGCCGGATACAGCGAGCCCTGGTTGACGCGCATGACGTCGCGCGACACCTGCTGCAGACGCACGGAGACCCCGAAGCCGTGCATCGGCCCGTTCGCGAGCGTCCTGAGAATCAGCATGTCGAGCGTGCCTTGAAGGAGTTCCGTCTTGTGAGCGGGCATCGCGTCTCCGTGCTTCTCCTAGACGTTCGACAGGAGTATACCCGCTTCCTGTCGAATGTCAAGGGGAAAGCCCGGAGCACGTTGACACTTCCCGCCACGACCCGCTAGGCTTCGCGCATGCAGGTCTGCAGGAATTACATCGACGGCGAGTGGGTCGACGCCGCGTCCGGCAAGACGCTCGACGTGATCAACCCGGCCACGCGCGAGGTGATCGCCCGGATCCCCGACTCGGGCCCCGCCGACGTGGACCGCGCGGTGAAGGCGGCGCGGCGCGCCTTCGATCAGGACGGCTGGCCGCAGACCTCGGCCCGCGAACGGGGCCGCATGCTGTTCCGGATCGCCGAGTACATCCGGAACAACGCGGACCGGCTTGCCGAGATCGAGACGACCAACAACGGCAAACCCCTGGCCGAGGCGCAGGGGGACGTGTCGGACGCGCGCAACTGCTTCGAGTACTACGGCGGGGCCGCCACCAAGATCCACGGGGACGTGCTGACCGTCCCCGACAACGCCATGGCGCTGACCCTCAAGGAGCCGGTCGGCGTCGCGGGCCAGATCGTCCCGTGGAACTACCCTCTCATGATGGCGATGCAGAAGGTGGCGCCCGCGCTCGCGGCCGGCTGCGCCTGCGTCCTGAAGCCGGCCAGCCAGACGCCCCTGTCCGTGATGGAGCTCGCGAAGGGGATCGAGGAGTGCGGCGTGCCGCGCGGCGTGTTCAACGTCGTGAACGGCACGGGCGGGAACGTCGGGATGCCGATGGTGACCCACGAGGGCGTGGACAAGATCGCCTTCACCGGCAGCAGCGAGGTGGGCCGCCTGATCATGCGCGAGGCCTCGGCCACCGTGAAGCGCGTCTCCCTGGAGCTCGGCGGCAAGTCCCCCAATATTTTCTTCGCCGACGCCGACTTCGAGCAGGCGATCGAAGGGGCGCTGTTCGGCGTGTTCCTCAACCAGGGGGAGGTCTGCTCCGCCGGCAGCCGCGTCCTGGTGCAGCGGCCGATCTACAGGAAGCTCCTCGACGCCATGGTCGAGAGGGCGAAGAGAATCAAGATCGGCCCCGGCCTCGCCCCCGACACCAAGATGGGGCCCCTGGTGAGCCAGGACCAGTTCGACCGCGTCCTCTCCTACATCGAGATCGGCAAGACGGAGGCGAAGCTGGCGATCGGCGGCGGCCGCGCGAAGGGATTGCCGAAGGAGAACGAGCGGGGCTTCTTCGTCGAGCCGACGATCTTCTACGACGTGGACAACCGGGCGCGCATCGCCCGCGAGGAGATCTTCGGGCCGGTCATGTCGGTCATCCCCTTCGACCAGGAGGAGGACGCCTGGCGGATCGCCAACGACACCCCGTTCGGCCTGGCCGCCGCCGTCTGGACGCGCGACATCTTCAAGGCGATGCGCACCGTCAAGAGGCTGCGCGCCGGCATCGTCTGGGTCAACCACATGCAGCCGGCCCCCGTCGAGGCCCCCTGGGGCGGCTACAAGCAGTCCGGCTTCGGCCGCGAGCTGGGACCCCACGGCCTCGACGAGTACCTCGAGGTCAAGCACGTCTACATCAACCTCGACGACCGGCCGATCGGCTGGTACAAGTAGCCGGCTTGGCATCGCGCCGCCACGCCCCTCTCCCTCCGCGTGCCCATTTTCTGCGCCGCTTCGCGCACAGCGCCGCCGCGGCCGGCGGCCTGGTGGCGGGGTCCCTCGCGCTGGGCGTGCTCGGATACCACGCCCTCGCGGGCCTGTCGTGGCTCGACGCTCTCGTCAACGCCTCGATGATCCTGACCGGGATGGGGCCGGTGAACGAGATGACGACCGTCGGGGCGAAGCTGTTCGCGTCGTTCTACGCCCTGTTCTCGGGCGTGGCGTTCCTCACCATCGTCGCGGTCCTGCTGGCTCCGGCCGTGCACCGCTTCCTGCACCGATTCCATCTCGACCTGGCCGGAGAGCCGGAAGACGGGGAACGGCCCTGATTCTCCGGAAGCGCTGAATCCCGGACGCGGGCGATCTCATGGACTCCAGGCTGCTCGACATGCGGGACTGCCAGGGGGGCGCCTTCACGGCGATCCACCGCGACATGCTGGTGCTCGACCTGTCGCAGCAGCCGCGCTGGTTCCGCCCCCTGCTTCGCCGCAGCGGCATCCTCAAGCGCTGGACCGGCTTCGACCACTGGTCGCGGGCCTGGGAATATCCCTGGGCCGTCCTGGCGGCCGATCCCGGCACGCGGCCGCTGCGGACCCTCGATGTCGGCGGCGGCGGCAGCCCGTTCGCGCTCTACCTCGCCACGCAGGGGCACGACAGCCACGTCGCCGACCCGTCGCTCGATCGCGGCGTGAGCTTCGTCTACGACCGGGAGAAGAGCCTGGTCCGGAACGCCCGGTCGATCCTGAAGCGGTTGATCTTCCGGGCCGCGGGAATCCACGCCCTCTGGGGCCTGCCGGAAGGGCGCGGCCGCGGGTCCGTGCGCTACCACCCGCATCCTGCCGATCGCCTCGCCTTCCCGGATCGGCACTTCGACCGGGTGTTCTGCCTGAGCGTGATGGAGCACATCCCCCGCGGGATCTGGAGCGCCTGCATGCGGGAGTTCGAGCGCGTCCTGGCGCCGGGCGGCCGACTGGTGATCACGCTCGACATGACGCCCGAAGAGGCGGACGAGCGCGTCTACCTGGAGCTGGTGCGGGGCACGGCCCTTCCGCTTCTCGGCGACCCGCGCTACGAGGTCCCGATCCCGGCGGCCGACAAACAGGCGCGCCACCCCGGACACGGCTACGAGACGATCGGCCTCGTCTGGGAGAAGCGCGGTCGGTGACCATGGAGGCCCCTCCGAAAGCCCCCTTGACCTCACGGGAGCAGCCGGGCCCTGTCCGTGGTAGAGTTCCGGCGGTTTTCCGGTACGATTCCAACACTATCGCTGGAGGAGCAGATGCCCGCAAAGAAAGGTCGGAAACCGAGCGCCGCCTTCATGAAGCCTTTGAGCCCCAGTGCGACGCTTGCCGAGGTGGTCGGATCGAAGGCGCTGCCGCGCACCCAGGTCACCAAGAAGCTCTGGGAATACATCAAGAAGCACAAGCTGCAGGACGCCAAGAATCGCAGGATGATCAACGCGGACGAGTCGCTCAAGAAGGTGTTCGGCGGCAAGAAGCAAGTCAACATGTTCGAGATGACCAAGCTCGTCGCCAAGCACCTCAAGTAAGACCCGCCCGCCTCACGCCTGCCTGCGCGGCACGGGCCCATGGCCTGTCGACCGCGCACGATCGCGAGTGTTGGAGTCCGCTCCTCCGCCCGTGGACCGGCCGGACCGGTTGATCACGGGCCGTTTCGCCGCGCGGGCGGAGGGGCTGCCGGCCGGGAGAGTGTGATGAGCGAGAGCCCGTCCCTGGAGTCCCCTGGCGGGCAGGGCGTGCTGCCCCCGCCCGTCGTCACGCCCCCTCCCGTTTCTTACTCTCCCGCGGCATCCAGCGCGGGCGAGCCCTCCTCCCCATGGCTGTCGATCTGGACGCGGCCGCGCCAGACGCTTCGCCTGATCCTCGCCACCGATCCACGGCGAGGCGTCTTTCGCCTGGCCGCTCTCGGAGGCATCGCCGAGTTTCTCACGCTGTGCACCCGCGAGGGGATGGGGGACACCTACTCCATCCCGGTGCTCCTGGCACTGTCCCTGGGCGCGGGGAGCGTCCTGGGTATTCTCGGGGTCCTCGTTTTCACCGCGGTGATCGCGCCGATCGGGCGCTGGCTGGGGGGACGCGGCCGGAGCGTCGAGGTGATGGCCGCCCTCGCCTGGGCGAACGTGCCCGGCATCTGGAGCCTCCTGCTCTGGCTCCCGCGTGCGGCGCTCCTGGGGGGCGAGACCTTCCATCCGCTCCCGGCGGGGATCCAGGGGAATCCCGAGGCGCTCCTGTTCTACGGCCTCTTGCAGGTGTTGCAGCTCGTCATCGGCCTGTGGGGCTTCGCGATCACCTTGAAGTGCATCGGAGAGGCGCACGGCTTCTCGGCCTGGCGGGCGTTCGGGGCCCTGATCGTGGCCGGCTTCATCGTCATCCTGCCGATTGTCGTGATCGTCCTGGCCGGGCAGGCGCTGAGCTCGTAGCAGGAGACCGTTCGAGCCCTAGGCCTGATCGACGGTCTCGAGGATTCCCGCCAGGAGGCCCGCCCGCGGCGCGATGCGATCCAGGCGCACGCGTTCATCCAGGGCGTGCGCCCCATCCCCTTCGACCCCCAGCCCGTCGAGGACGGGGACACCGAGCGCCGCGCAGTACGACCCGTCACTCCCGCCGCCCGTCGACCCCTCTTTCAGATCGAACCCGATCTGCAGCGCGATCGCCCGAGCCCGGTCGTAGAGCGATGCGACGCTCGCGGTCCGCTCCATCGGCGGGTGCGTCAGCACCGCCTCGACGCGCAGGCGGGCCCGGGCATCCCGCGCCCTCAGGTTCATGACCGCCGTCTCGACGCGGCGCCACGCGCCGGACGACGGCACGCGCACGTCGAATTCGGCCCGCGCCTGCGGGGCGACGACGTTCTTGGCGACCCCGCCGCTGACCAGCCCGGCGTGCACCGTCGTTCCGGCCCCCCGGTCCTCGAGAAGCTTGACCGCCAGGATCTGGGCCGCCAGCTCCTCGATGGCGTTGACCCCCTTCTCGGGGTCGATGCCTGCGTGCGCCGGCCGGCCGGCCACCTCGAGGACAATCCTCCCGACACCCTTGCGCGCCGTCTTCGCCCCGCCGTCCGGATTCGAAGGCTCGAGGCCCAGGACGTAGCGCGCGCCGCGCGCCTCCGCCTCGAGGTGCGGCCGCGACCAGGGGCTGCCGGTCTCCTCGTCGCTGCTGAAGAAGCACGCGACCGGCAGGCGGGGGCGGAAGATCCCCTTCTTCCGGGCGCGCGCCAGGAGGATGCACAGGACGATCCCCGCCTTCATGTCGAAGACGCCGGGGCCACGGGCGTCGGCTCCCTCCACCCGGAAGGGCCGGCGCGCCGCCTCGCCGGAAGGCCAGACCGTGTCGAGATGGCCGAGCAAAAGGGCGGGGCGCGGGTCCGGTGAAGCGGGGCCCTCGGCCGGGGCGATCTCGGCCCGCAGCGGATTCCCGGACGAAGGGCTCTCGATCGAGGTCACCCGGGCGCCTGCCGCCCGGAGCTCGCCGGCGACGAGCGCGCCGACGCGGTCGACGCCCGCCTTGTCGGCCGTGGGGGAGTCGATCTCGACCAGCCGCCTCAGGAGCTCGGTCGCCTCGTCGCGCTGCGCTTCGAAATAGGCCAGCGCGGCGGACGGCCCGGAGGGTTCGATCACGTCCCGGGAGATCTAGAGCGCCTTGAGGAGCGGCGCCACCTTGGCGAACGCCTTCAGGTGCGCGTCGATGTCTGCCTCGGTGTGCTGCACCGAGATCGTCCACTGCTCGTCGGGGCCCGGCGGCTGGGGAATGACGCCCTCGTTCAGCATGGCGAGGTACCACGCCTGCGAAGCCATCCGGTCGAGGACGTACCAGTCGCGGTAGTTCCGCATGACGTCCTTCTTGAAGTTGATCGTCCCCATCGAGCCGACGAAGTTGGAGTAGGCCGGCAGGTTGTGCTCGCGGATGATCTGGCCGTAGCCGTCCACCAGCCGCTTGTTCAGGGCGAAGACCTTGCGGTAGGCCTCGTCCGTGAGGATCTCCTTGAGCGTCACCTCGGCGGCCGCCAGGGTGATCGGGTTGCTGGCGTAGGTGCCCACGTGGATGACCCGGAGCGAGTTCAGCTCCTCCATGATCTCCGCCGAGGCGCCGAAGGCGGCCAGAGGCATCCCCCCGCCGATGGCCTTGGCCAGGACCGTGATGTCCGGCTGGACCTTGTAGTGCTCGGTCGCCCCCCCGCGGGCGATCTTCACGCCGGTCTTCACCTCGTCGAAAATCAGGAGGGCCTCGAACTCGCTGCACAGAGCGCGCAGGCCGGGCAGGAAATCCGGCAGCGGCTCGGTCACCCCCATGTTCAGCATGATCGGCTCGACGATGAGGCACGCCACCTCGTTCAGGTGCTGCTCGAACAGGGCGCGGACGCCCTTCAGATCATTGAAGGACGCGATGAGCGTGTGGGCGTACGACTCGGCCGGGATCCCCTCGCTCGCGGGGATCGGTCGCGGCCGGCTCTTGTGTCCCACCAGGCGGAGCGGAGGCTTGCCGGACACCAGCACCGTGTCGTGCGCGCCGTGGTACGCCCCCTCGAACTTGATCACCTTGGAGCGTCCCGTGTAGCCGCGCGCCAGGCGGATGGCGTGCAGGGTGGCCTCGGTGCCCGAGTTGCAATAGCGCCACTGGTCCTGCCGGAAGCGGTCCTTCAGCTCCTTCGCGACGGACATTTCCAGCCGGTGCGGCATGGCGTGCAGGGTCCCGCGCTTCGCCTGGGCCTCGATCGCCTGCACCACCTTGGGGTGCGCGTGGCCCACCAGCATGGCGCCGAAGGCGTTCGCGAAATCGACGTAGCGGTTGCCGTCGGCGTCGGTGATGATCGTGCCGACCGCCGACTCGATGAAGATCGGGTTGGGGTCGACCACCCGGAAGTTGGAGGAGACCCCGCGCGGCAGGAGGCGCTTCGCCTCGTCGTGCAGTGCGCGGGACTTCTTCGTCCGCTCGATATAGCGGCTGACGATGGTTTCGTAGGTGCTGGACATTACTCCTGCCTCCCTGCCGCCCGTTCCGGGACGTGCCGTAGACTGAAACACCGATGATCAGGACGAGAGGTGAAGTCTATCAGAGCAAAGAAAAACCCGGAAGCGTCTGCGGCGCAGCGCGCCGCCCCGGCTGGACCATTGCCGGGGCTTCCGGGTTCGGTGGCCGGCCGGTATTCCTCAGGCGGAGATACCGAGCGGCCCGATGACCGTGGGTCCGCCTAAGTTGCCACCACCTCACGGGTCCGGTAATTCACCTCGCTCGTACTGTGATAACTCATCTTCTGGACCACCTCCTTTCTCGTGTACCGGCAACATACTCCTCCCCGGTGGCGGCGACAAGACCGATCCCCATGCACAGGTGGCGGGGGGCAGCGCGGCGCGGCGATTTCGAGACGCGGGCATCCTGATCAGCAGGGCAGCCAGGGAGCCCGCGGCGAGCCATGAGCCGCGACGCGCTGCCCCCCGCCACCTGCGGCCAGGCAGACCTCTTTCTGCGACTCCGCCGGTGGACTGTCCTGTTGCCCAAACAAATTCGCGATCTCCACCGGCGAGAACGTAGACGCGGCGGGGCGACGCGATGAGCCTCCGGGCACCGAGCGCCGAGAAATTCCCGGCGGTGCGTCGCGGGCCAGGGCGGGCTGCGGGGGCGTGGCGATTTCGAGCCGCGCCACGCGTTGTGGATGGGCTCAGAACGTCCTTCGCGAGCGAGCATGAGCCACGCCCCCGCAGCCCGCCCTGGCCCGCAACTCGATGTCGAGGATGTCTCAGCGCTCGGGCGGAGGAGGCGCCTCGAGTCGCCCCGCCGCCGTGGGCAGCACCGCCTCCGGGGTCGGCGAGGCCTCGGGCATGTCGCTCCAGATCTCATCGCCGAACGGGGCGTCGAAGCGCACATCCGAGTACTCGACCACCGCCTCGATCGGCCCGAGTTCCCCGGACACGTCGGAGAGGTGCGTCTCGCGGCGCGTGGCCACCCGCACGCCGCCGGCCGTGCGATGGTCCGACCACAGCACGACCCGGTAGGACTTGTCCTCGGCGCGGTAGGAGTGGACGCGATCGATCAAGTGGTTCACGCGGCTGATGTAGAAGTCGTTCCAGTCGTTCCGGCGCACGGCGTCCTTCGGATCGAAGGTCTGGCGCACGACGTCGCAGGCGTCGGACGGCACGCGGCTGGCGGTCGGCGGGGTGCGCTCGCCCCGGTACTCCAGGCTCGATGCCTGGTCGAGCAGGCTCCAGGGGAGCAGGAACGACCAGCGGGCGATCCGGATGAAGGCCCGCGGAAACTCCAGCTGGGCCGGGTCGGTCACGGGGACCCCGGCGCGCGAGACATCCAGCCGGTCGCCAGCGACCCGCACAATCTGCGGCGCCTCTCCATGGAGATCCTGCGCGAACGAGCGGGCCCCGGGGCCCAGATCGAGCCGGTGCATCTGGAGCGACTCGATCTGAGCGTCCTCCCCGCCGCCACGCAACCGCAGGCGGTAGGTGTACTCGACGTTGTGGTGCCCCCTCCACGTCCCGTAGGGGCCGTACGCCTCGAGCATCGCGGCGACGACCGCGCCCCCCTCCGGATCGGCGATCGCCTGCAGGCGCGACCTCACGGGATCCGGCTCCCTCTCTCCGCACCCCGAGAGCATCGACGCGCCGAGAATGCCCAGGAGCGGGACGAGGGCGGATGCGGCCCGGCTCCCTCCGCCGCCCGGCCGCCCGCCAGCCCCACCGGCGCGGCCGCCGACGCCTTGTCCCCCCGGACGCCGGCAGGCGGCGCCTGTGCAGGACAGGCGATAGCGCCGCGCGGCGATGAAGCGGTAGGCTCGGTCCATCACGAACGGCACGCCGGGGATCCGGTACAGGGCCGCCACCCACGAAAGGCCGTCCAGGACGCGGAAGAGCTCCCGCCAGCCCTCCGCCCCCTTGTGCAGCGATCCGTCCGGCGCCACGACGTACATCTGCCTGAGGGCGTCCTCGCGATCGAGCCCGGGAAAGCGGGCGGCGACCGCGGGCTCGTGCACCGACAGCCACTCGATGATGCCTCCGGAATCCCGGGCGACCATCCGATCGCGCCAGCGGGTGCAGAACCCGCAGTCGCCGTCGTACAGGGCGACGTAGCGCCCCGCCGGGGCCGGGCTCACGACGCTCCCCCTGCGGGCGCTCCGCTCACGGCGACCCTCCCCCGGCCGCCCCGGGCTTCGGCGCCGCAGGGACCGGGTTGGCGCCGAGCCAGGTCACCCCCCCTTCCGCGTCGATGCGGAACATCGAGCGGGGGGTCAGTACGAGGTGGGGAGCCAGCGCCGGGTTGCGCAGGATCTGCGCCACGTCGGTCGGGGTCGGAAGATCCCCCTTCTCGTGCGTGTGCAGTGTCGGCTGTCCGGCCGCGCGCGGCGCGAGCGACACGTTGGCGGCCTCCGAGTGCAGGGGCTCGATCGAAACCACCTGGCGGCCGCTCGCGGCCACCCGCACGAGGAAGTCGCGCCCGAAGCGCACGCTCTTCGGAGCCCCCTCCCCGGTCGCCGGCTCGTCCTTGTCCCTGGCGTGCGAGGTGAGATAGATGGTGAACGTGCCGTCCTTCTCCCTCACGACCGCTTCCTCCAGGGGGAGTCCCGCGTCCGGACGCGCCGCGGCGGCGGTTTCGGCCTCCCCCAGGGCGCGCGCATACGACTGCACGCTCGCCAGGGCGGCGTGAGGAGGCAGCATCACCCGCAAATCGCCCACATCGCGCGCATCCGGGCTGAAGGAGGTCTCCGCCATGAGCAGGAATCCTTTCTTCGGCCCGGTCGGAGCCGCGTCGAGGGCTAGGTCCCTCAGGAAGAGCACGCGCCACCCGTCCCGATCGACGATCGCGAGGGTCCGATCGGGTGGCTTCGACTGCCCGCTCTGCCGCCGGAAGCGCTCGGCCCCCCGTTCGACGGCATCGAGGTACAGGGCGATCGTCCGGCCCCGTTCCTGCAGGAAGCGCAGGCTCTCGTCCGACGGCTGATCGTCCTGCGGCCGTCCCGGAACGGCCGCCGCGATCAGGCAGCAGGCCGCCGTGACGAACCCTCGCGCCAATCTCCCGTTCATCGCGCCGATCTCTCCGTTGAGGCGTTCCAGTTTACACCAGGGCTCCGTCCCGGAAAGTCGCGTGAGGAGCATAGTTGAAGGACCACCGCCGATCCCGTATCATGGCCGGCCTTGACCGCCTCACCGTGGACGGCATGATGGCAGGCAACCTGGCGCGCGACCTCAGGGGGATCGTGTCCGGGCAGGTCCTGGACGACCAGGGCTCGCGCGCCGATCGCAGCGGCGATTTCGGCAGGATGGTCACGCGCCTGCCCGGCGTCGTGGTGCGTCCGGCCTCGACCGCCGACGTGGCGGCGGTCATCGGGTACGCCCGCAGGAACTCCGTTCCGGTCGCGACGCGCGCCGAGGCGCACACTCAGAGCGGCCAGGCGCTGACGGACGGGGGCATCCTCCTCGACGTCACCTCCCTCGATCGCATCCTGGTGATCGACCCTCAGGGACCATGGGCCGACTGCCAGGCCGGCGTGAAGTGGGACACCCTGGTGCGGCAGACGATCCCGCAGGGGCTCGTGCCGCCCGTCCTCACGAACAATCTTGGCGTCACGCTCGGCGGGACGATCTCCGTGGCCGGGCTGGGCGTCGCCTCGTTCCGGCACGGCGCGCAGGGGGACCAGGCCCTCGAGCTGGAGGTCGTGACCGGCGCGGGAGACGTCGTCACCTGCTCCGAGAGCCAGAACCGCGAGGTGTTCGACGCCGTGCGCTCGACTCTCGGCCAGTTCGGCGTGATCACCCGGGCGCGCGTCACGCTGCGCCGCTGCCGGCCGCGGACCCGCACGTATTTCCTGCTGTACGACGACCTGGGCGCCGTCATGCGGGACGCGCAGCTGGCCATCGAGCAGGACCGGTTCGACTACATCGAATCGACCTGCGTTCCCTGCCCGCAGGGGTTTCGCATGGGCGCCATGGGGAAGGAGGCGTTCGCCGCCTGGTTCTATCCCCTGCACCTGACGATCGAGCTCGACCCGGGCGGCCCGCCCGACGACGCCCGCGTCCTGCAGGGCCTCGCCCCCTACAGGCGGACGCATGTCGAGGACCAGGACACGCTCCTCTTCGCCGCCCGCATGGAGCCCCTCTTCGCCATCTGGAAACGGATCGGCAACTGGGCCCTGGCGCACCCCTGGACGGAGACGATCCTGCCATGGGGGGCCGCCCAGCCGTTCATCTCCCAGGTGCTCGCGAACCTGCCGCCGACCGCCCTCGGAGGGGGGCACGTCCTGCTCTGGCCGTGCCGGGGGACGTCGTCGCGCGTGCCGCTGTTCATGCACCCGCAGACCCCGCTGGTCATGGGCTTCGGCATCCTCCCGGGCGTCCCTCCCGATCTGTTGCCGCAGGCGCGGCAGCGGCTCAATATGATGTCGGACTTGAGCATGGCGGTCGGCGCCAGCCGATACCTCTCCGGCTTCATCGAGTTCGACCGCGCCCGCTGGAAGCAGCACTTCGGCGCGCGCTGGGATGAGGTCTGCCGCCTGAAGAAGACCTACGATCCCGCGGGCATCCTGAACCCGGGGTTCATCGACTACGGCCCTTAGGGGGGGTCCGGGAGCCGCATGACCAAGACACTTCTAGTCGGCTTTGGGGGCTTCCTTGGGTCGATCGCCAGGTACCTGGCCGGCGGGGCCGTGCACCGGCTGGCGGCAGGCTCGGTCCTTCCCTACGGCACCCTGTTCGTGAACGTCACCGGCTGCCTGGCGATCGGGATCCTGTCGGCCCTTTCCGAGGCTCGCGGCGTCCTGTCGCCCGAGGCGCGTGTCTTTCTGTTGATCGGCGTCCTGGGCGGCTATACCACTTTTTCGTCCTTCGGCTACGAGACGTTCCAGCTGCTGCGGGGAGGGGAGATGCTCGCGGCCATGGCCAACGTCCTGATCCAGGTGGTCGTCGGCCTGGGGACCGTCTGGGCGGGCAGCGCCGCGGTGCGGCTGATCTGGGGGTAGACGATGATGCTTCCCGAGGAAGGGCATCTTCTGAGGATTTTCGTGGGTGAGAGCGACCGGCACGGCGGCGTGCCGCTCTATGAGTGGATCGTCCGCCAGGCGCGCGAGCGCGGCCTGGCCGGGGCCACGGTTCTGCGGGGGGTGGAGGGCTTCGGCGCCCACAGCCGCCTGCACACGGCCAAGATCCTTCGGCTCTCCGAGGACTTGCCGATCGTCATCGAGATCGTCGACTCGAAGGAGAAGATCGAGGCGTTCCTGCCGGTGATCGACGCATCCATTCCGGAAGGCCTGGCGACGCTGGAAAAAGTGCAGATCCGGCTGTACCGTAGCGGGGAGCCCCACAAAGTCTGAGAGGCGCCCCGAGGGAACGTGATGGCAGAAGCGACCCAGGCCCCGGCCACGGCGAACGGAGCCCGCATCCCACCCTGGCGCCGGGCCGCAGGCCACGTCGGGCGCGTGACGCTCGGTCTCATTTTCCTCGTCGCGGGGACGCTGAAGGCCCTGGATCCGGCCGAGTTCGCCCACCAGATCCAGGGCTACGGGATTCTCGGGGCGCGCCTGTCGGCGCAGGCGGCGCCGATCCTGATCGTCCTTGAAATCGTCCTCGGCGTCGCGCTCATTGCAGGCGTGCGGCCGCGCCTCGCCGGCCTGGGCGCGATGGCGCTCCTCGCCGTCTTCATCGCCATCGAGACGTATGGCCTTTCGATCGGCAGGACGGAGTCGTGCGGCTGTTTCGGGGCCTACGTGCAGCGCACCCCGGGGCAGGTGATCGCCGAGGACCTGCTGTTCGCCGGGATGGCGGTCCTGGCCCTCTGGGGGCTTGCGGGTTGGCGCGGGATGCCGGTGCGGCGGGGAGGGGCGGTCCTTCTCGGGAGCCTCGCCCTGGCGGCCGCCTTCGTCCTGGCGTCCCCCTCCCTGCCGATCGACCCGTACGTCACCCGTCTGGCGGTCGGCCGGAGCGTGAGCGACCTGTCCCTCCTCGAGAAGGCGCCCCAGCTGTCGGAGGGGCGCCACCTCGTCGCCCTCATCGACGTCACCGACCCGGGGGCCGTCGAGACCGCCACCGTCCTGAACCAGATCGTCTCCCGGCCGGGCGCCCCCCCCGTCCTGGCTCTCACACCCGGCACCGAGGAGGAGAAGGCCGCCTTCCTCTGGTCGGCCGCACCGGCCTTCGATACGAAAAACGTGGACCGGGCGGTCCTGAAGCCCCTGTACCGCCGTCTGCCCCGTTTCTTCCTGCTCGAGGAGGGCCGGGTGGCGGCCATTTTCGACGGCGCTCCCCCGGCGGCCGAAGACCTGCTATCATCAGAGGCCTCATGACTCCGAAACCCGCTACCCCGCAGCGAAGCACCCTTTTCCCGGCTGCCCTGGCGGTCCTGGCCCTTCTCCCGGCCTCGCCGTCCGTGGCCCAGTCGATCACCTGCCGGCCGAACTACGACTTCGCGGTCGAGGTGGAGGGGAGCTATCCGAAAGAGGCCACGTTCTACCAGTCGGACGCGCGCGGAAAGTTCTTCATCGACGTCCCGGCCTGCAAGGCGGGCCTGCTCATGGACCTCACCGCCAAGAAGGTCCAGGCGGTCCCGCGGGACCGGGTGAAGCCCACGAACGGCGGCGTGGAAGTCCCGGATGGCGCCCCGGACGGCGCCCCGGCCTATGCCTTCTCGATCGACGGCCCGATCATCCAGTTCGAGGCCGAAGACAAGAAGGTCCGCATCCTTCCTTGCCTGATGCGCCCGCCGATCGTCGGTCCCGTCGAGATGGAGGCGCTGGTCTCCGATCGGCCCGAATACCGGGAGGGAATGAAGCTCTATTCGCCCAACGCCGCTGCCATCACGCGGATCAACAAGTACGGCAAGAAGGTGCAGATCGACGCCTTCTTCGCCACCTGGTGCTCGCACTGCAAGGAGCACATGCCGAAGTTCCTGCGCGTCATGTCGGAGGTGAAGAACCCCAACCTCAAGCTGAACCTCTATGGCGTGCCGAAGGGATTCTCCACGGCGGCCGGGCCGTGGCAGGGGCGAAACATCAACAGCATCCCGACCATCATCGTCAAGATCGACGGACGGGAGATCACCCGGATGGGAGCGCAGCCGGGCGCGACCCCCGAGCTGGAGCTGGCCGACATCTTCGAGGCGGTCAAGTAGCCCGCCTTCGCCCGGTACGCGCCTTGTCGATCTGCCGGTCCCGTTCCTCTTCAATCCTGCGCCTGTCCGTGGCGTACTCCGCTTCGATTTGTTCCAGCTTGGCGGCCCCTTCCGGATCGGCCTGGACCTTCAGACGCTCGGAGCGATACAGGATTTCGCGCTCGGCCAGCCTGGCCTGAGCGACGTTTCGGATGGCGGCGATCGATTTCTTCTGCGCCTCCGAGAGGGCGGCGGGGGCGGCCTCGCCGCGCTCGCGATCCTGCCGTTTCAGCTTCTCGAGGGTGAGCTCGTACGCGCTCTTCGGCTTGTCGTGACTCATGAGGCCCCCTTCACGCTATAATCCCCCCATCATTCGAAGGTGCGCCGCACCATGCCCACGTCCCTCAAGGTCGTCTGTCCCTGCTGCGACACCCTCCTGACCATCGATCCGGGCACCGGCGCGATCCTGCTGGAGGAGCGCCGCCAGAAGCGCGTGCACCAGTCGCTCGACGAGGCCATGGGCCACGTCAAGGCGCAGCGCGAGGAGGCGGAGAACAAGCTCGCCCGCGCCATGGAAGAGTCGCGCAACCGCGAGGAGATCCTGGAGAAGAAATTCCAGGAGGCCCGCAAGAAGGCGGCCGAGTCGAAGGACCCTCCTCCTCGTCCCTTCGACGCCGACTGACGGCGCCCGCCCGGATTCCTACGCCCCGACGGGATGCGAGGTCCTCCTGAACCGTCTCAGGACCAGGCGTCCCGTCAGAAGGACGGCCGCCAGGATCACCACTCCCAGGAGCGCCACCATCCAGACTCGCGACAGGAGATCGGCGACTGTCTGCTTCAACGGCAGCCAGCGGCTCAGACCGAAGGCCGGATCGGTCGGCTTCGGGTTGGACTTCGCCTTGACCAGGGCCAGGGCGTAGGACTGCGCGCTCTGCTTCGGTGACCGTAGGAGCTCCCGGTCGGCGACCCGTTCGAGGGCCGTCGCCGCCACCGGCGATCCAGGGTTCAGGGTCACGTACTTCGAAAAATAGTCGGCCGCCTCGGACTTCCGGCCCAGCTCGGAGAGGACCAGGCCCATCTCGAAGTGCGCCTCGTTCGCCGCCGGCCTGCCGGGGAAGCGCTCGATCAGCCTGCCGTAGATCGCCGCCGATTCCCGGAGCAGCGCGGCATCCCCGTCCCCCGTCCCCTTGTCATGGGTGGCGATGGCAAGGGTGTACAGGACGTTCGGCAGCAGATTGCTCTCCGGATAGTCCTTCTCGAAGGTCTTCAGGACCTCGATCGCGTCTCCCGGACGGGCCCGCATGCGCATCGCCTGCGCCAGCTGGAACTTCAGGGGCGGCAGGATGTCCGGTGTCGGGTTCTTCTCGAGGGCCTTGCGGTACAGGTCGATGGACCGATCGATCTCGCCGGCGCGCTGCGCGGCGAACCCCGCCTGGTACAGCAGGTTCGAGGTGCGCGGGTCCTCGGGGAAACGGGTCGCCGCCTCCTCGAGCAGCCCCACCGCCGGCAGCCATTCGTTCTGGAGGAGCCTCCCCCGCGCCTCGCCCTGCAGCGCCGCGACGATCTCCGGATCCGTCGGACAGAGCGTGCGCGCCTCCTGGAACTGGGCGATCGCCTCGCTCCCCCTTCCCTGCGCCAGCAGGCTGTCGCCCCGCACCAGATGGTCCAGCACCGTGCCGCCGAACCCCTGCGCCCGGGCCAGCGAGACGTACAGAAGGGCTGCCGGGAGAGTGACCGCGACTTTCGGGTTGCGGAGGCGAACGCGCATCATGGCCGGCTATTGTAGGGCATTTTCAATTTGGACGAGAATGAGCTCCCGAGGAGCCTGTCCGGGTCTTCGGGCGAGGAGGGGGGTCCGATCGGCATCGCCAGCCGGCATTGGGATGAGCCCCTGGGCAGGAGAGGCGCCCTGTCGGCCCGCCTCGTCCGCCGGACCACATCGCGTCTTCGGCGGGTGAGCCGGGCCCTGCTGGCGCGGCCGCGCGCGAGGCCCCACCCACGCGCTGCGCCGCTGCTCGACGCCCTCTTCTCGACACTGGTCGCGCTCCCCCCGGCGGCCCGGCTGCCTGTCCTGCTCGGTCCGGACGTCCGTGGATTCCTGGCCGAGGCGGAGATCTGGCTGGAGGTCGGCCGCCTGGCCGCGACGATCCCGGGAACCGGGCGGCGCGGTCCTCGCGAGCGGCGCCTGGCGCGCCTGTTCGATCAAATCGCACGCACCGAACACCTCACGACCCTCGTGCCGGACGGCCGCCTCGATGCGGGGTTTCCCGGCCGTTCGCTCGCCTTCGCGCGGCGGCGCCTCGAGACGGCGCTCGACGATCTGTCGGCCTTCGTCCTGGGCCTGCGCATGGCGTACCCGTCTCCCCGGGTCCTCGAGGTGTCGCTTCGATTCCGCGAGGACGCCGAGCAGGGGCGTCCGGCGCACCGGATCGACCTCGGATCGCTGTCGGCCCCCGCCGGCCCGCTCGGCATCGCCTCCATCGCGGCGGGTGGCTCAGGAGAGGGGCCGCACGTGGCGGCGGCGCTTCGCAGGGGGGCCCTGGCGGTGCGGACCGCGGGAGGTACCGTCGCGGTGTTCCCGGCGGCCGGCTCCAGGCTCACGGTACCCGACCTCGCCACGGAAGGGAGCGGGCGCGCAGGAGCGCCCCGCCACGGCCCGCGCGCTCCCGGAGCGCGCCTGATCCGCCGCGAGACGATTCCGGGCACGTCCATCCTTCTCGCCCCCCTGGTCGAGTCCCGGCCGCGGCGCCTCCGGGTGAGGCGGCAGGTGCCGGGCCTCGCCCGCCGCCTGGCGCGCGCCCTCCGCATCATCCAGATCGCCTGGCCGGAGGCGCACCGCGAGATCATCCTGCGCACCCGGATGGTCGTGCCGATCCACGAGCCGGGCACGGTGAGCTGGTCGCTCGCCGCCCGGCCCGGGGTATCGTTCATCCACGTGGCCGGCAAGTCGCTCGTCGATCTGGCCGACGATCTGCTGCACGAGAACAGCCACCACCGGCTGCACGACATGGAGGAGGCCTCCCGCCTCCTGCGGCCGGGGGCGGACACCCGGGAGGTGCAGGCGTTCGATTCCCCCTGGCGCGGCACGCGCCGTCCCCTGCGCGGGATCCTGCACGGCGCCTACACGTTTCTGTTCCGAGCCGGCCTGTTCCGCCGTATCCTGCGCGCCTCCCGCGACCATCCCCGCCTCCTGGCGGCCGATCTGGGCCGCTCCGGCCCCCGCCTCGCTCGCCGCGAGCTGCGCCGTGAAATCGGCATGGTCGGCCGGGCTCTCTGCGATCTGCGGCGCTCCTCCGCGGAGGGGCTCCTGACGCCGGCGGGGGTGCGCCTGGTCCGGCAGATGACTCGGGTGTATCGGAACGTGCGGCGCGAGTCGAGGTGAAGCCCGGGCTGCCTGGAAGTGTGTCCGAGCTAGCGGCCGGGAGGGGGGGCTCTTCGATGACGTGCAGGCGGCCAGCCGCGAGCCCGGTGACGGACTGCACCGCGCCGTCCGGCCACGTCACCTGCAGGTCGGCGGCGAGGGGGTCACCTCCCCGGACGGAGCCGAGCCCGAAGGTCAGGGGCAGCTCGCTCTGCGACGCGTACGACGCCGCCGAGCGCACCGTGCGCTGGCCGCCGATCCCGCCGGCGCGCAGGCGCACGACGGCGCCGATGCCGTCGCGATTCGATTTCTTGCCGACGAGGCGGAGCCGCAGCCAGGGGCCGGCGTTGCCGCCGTCGTTGCGCAGAAGGAGGGCCGGGCCGTTGTTGGTCGAGACCGCGATGTCCAGGTCGCCGTCGCCGTCGTAGTCGGCGTAGGCGGCGCCGCGCCCCACGATCGGGCGCTTGAAGTCGGGCCCCGCCCGCGCGTCGGCCTGCTCGAATCGTCCGCCTCCGACTCCGCGGAACAGGTGCGGCGGCTCGGCGTAGGTGACCGACGGCTGCACCCGGTTGATGTCGTTTTCGACGTGTCCGTTGGCCACGAAGAGGTCGAGGAGGCCGTCGAGGTCGAAGTCGAAGAAGAAGCAGCCGAAGGCGAGCGTCAGGAGGCTCGGCTGGCCGATCCCCGCCATCGCCGCGTCGTCGATGAACAGGCCCCTCCCCTCGTTGTGGTACAGGGCCAGCATCTCGTTGGAGAAATTCCCGATCACCAGGCTTTCACGTCCCGAGCCGTCGTAATCGGCGGCGTCGATTCCCATGGCGCCGCGCGCCTTCCCCTCCTCGCTGAAGGCGATCCCGGCGGTGCGGCCGGTCTCGGCGAACGTGCCGTCCCCGCGGTTGCGATACAGGAAGTTGGGCTGCGTGTCGTTGGCGACCGCCAGGTCCGGGAGGCCGTCGCCGTCGTAGTCGAAGGCGACCACTCCGAGCGATTTCCCCGTCGGATCGAACACGCCGGTCCGCCGCGTCACGTCTTCGAACGTGCCGTCCCCGCGGTTGCGGAACAGGCGGTTGGTCGCCCCCCGGTACGATTCGGGAGTGCAGTACGACTTGCCGACGCCGTCGAGGGTGCAGAAGATGTCCTCCTTCGGCGACCACTGCACGTAATTGCAGACGAACAGGTCCAGCCGGCCGTCGCGGTCGTAGTCGAGCCAGGCGGCGCTCGATCCGAACGCCGGGTCGGACACGCCCGCCCTCTGGGTCACGTCCTCGAACGTCCCGTCCCCCCGGTTGCGGAACAGGCGGTCGGGGCCGAGCGCATTGATGAACAGATCGACGTCGCCGTCGTTGTCGAAATCGGCCGCCGCCACCCCGATTCCGTACATCTCGACCGCGAGACCGGCCTTGCGTGTCACCTCCTCGAACGTGCCGTCGCCGCGAT
Organism: Candidatus Polarisedimenticolia bacterium; assembly: GCA_036001465.1. NCBI lineage: Bacteria > Pseudomonadati > Acidobacteriota > Candidatus Polarisedimenticolia > Candidatus Polarisedimenticolia bacterium. The sequence continues at coordinate 66,920 of DASYUH010000014.1, read as the reverse complement.
TCCGATACAGGGCCTGCGTGGTCGTCCGGCGCCGTTTCTCCGGCCAGTCGGCGCCGTTCACGAAGAACAGGTCCTGGCGGCCGTCGCCGTCGTAGTCGAGGAAGGCCAGGCCCGATCCCATGGTCTCGGGCAGGTATTTCCTGCCGAACGCGCCGCTGTTGTGGACGAATCCGATTCCGGCCGCCTGCGTCACGTCGGTGAACACAACCTCCCTCCCGGCCGGCGCGGGGGTCGTGGCCGGCGCGGACACGCGCGGCCCGTCCTGGTGCCCGCAGCCGGTGCCGGTGGCGAGCCCGCCGACGAGCAGGACGACGAGGGGGATGGCGGCGCGCTGCGGGAAAGAGGGCCTAGGAGCCGGTCCGAGTATTCGGCCGGGCCGCGCGCATGGGGCTTGCGGATCGCAGACAAGGAGCGAGGAGGAGAGCGATGCGGATCCATCGCCGACGACGAGCGACGCGGTCTGCGGCCGCAATCCCCGTGCGCCCTCCGGGTTCCGGCGGCGTGGGGCCGTCTGCTTCGTTGCCGCGCCTCCTCGATGCTCCGGCATCGGACGTCGTCGCGGCGCCTCGCATCCGGCCCCACGGCGTCCGGAACGCGACCCGGCCCAATACTCGGACAGGCTCCTGGAGGATTCTCGGATCATCGAGCCCCCGTCCTGCCGGTCCCGGCCGGACCGGAGCCCGCGGCACGATCGGCGCGCGGCAGCTTCGCCGGAGTGTAGCGGTTCGCGTGCTCGTGGATCGGCTGTCGCTCCAGGTTCTGCTCCGCGTTCAGCCGGCGGTACGCGCCGGTGATCGCCTGCGCCGACTCGTCCGCCTTGAAGCGCGTGTAGAGGACCTCCTCGCGCCTCTCCTCTTCGACCCGGCCCAGGGCCCGGTAGCACAGCATCAGATTGTAATGGGCCGTCAGGTCCTCCGGATCGACGCGCAGCGCGCTCTCGAACTCGGCGATCGCCTCCTCGTGGCGCCGCTGCAGGAAGAGGATGCGGCCGATCTGATTGCGCACCACCCGATCGCGCGGGAAGCGGGCGGCGGCGGCGCGCAGGTGACCGAGAGCCTCATCGTACCGGCCGCGGGCCTTGAGCGCCAGGGCGAGGAAATAATGCGCGCTGGCGAGATCGGGCTTCCCGGCCAGCGCCTTCTCCAGGAGCGGCACCGCCGCTTCGTGGTCCCCCTCCTGCACCAGCACGCGCCCCGCGTTGACGAACCCGTCGGCATACTGCGGATCGATCGCCATCACACGCTCGAACGCCCGCTTCGCCCCCTTGAGATCTCCCTGCAGGAGCATGCCGATCCCGTAGTCGTTCCAGCGCTCGCGATCGACGGGCAGGGGGGCCGGGACCCCGGCCGGCCTTTTGCCCGGCTCCGGCCCGGTGTCCGTGAGGAGGGGCAGGACGACCTTGTCCTCGGCCACCACCACGATCGGCAGGTCCGGCACCGCCTTGATCCGCCCCGAGACCCGCGACGTGTCGCCGGTGAACGAGACCGCGCGATCGTCGAAGTCGGGGGACAGGGCGCCCGGCGCCGCCCCCGTGTCGCTCGCTCCGGCGAACGAGAAATGGGTGTTGTACCAGTGAAACTTCCTGTAGTTCATGCGCGCCGTGAAGGTGACCGCGCCCCGCGCCCCGCGCGGGATGGCGACCCGGAAGCGCCCGACGTCGGCGGAGCCCGGGGGGATCAGGCGCGCATAGACCAGGGCGCGGGTGGCCCAGGCGTTGCGCTTGTTGATCTCGTTCCCGTGGGCGTCGATCTGCAGCGACCGGTAGCGGTGGGCCCCGGCCTCGACCGGGCCCGTGCCGCCGTCCTCGACGAAGCCGCTCCAGTAGATGACGCGGCCGTCCGCGTCCTCGGCCTTCAGCTCGAGCCAGACGTCGAACGCGTCCACCGTCCCGCCCGGGAAGAAATGCCCGATGTTGCGGGTGCGCGCCACCACGTCCACCCGGTACGTCCGCCCGGCCCGCAGGAAGGGGTCGGCGCGATCCAGGGGGGCGACCAGCGGCGGCTCGGCGGCTTCGCCCCGCGACGGGCGGCCGCGGGCCGGGGCGGCCCGCGACGATCCGTCCCCGGAGTCCGGCAGATCGGGGAACATCGTCAGGGCCGTGGGCTGGGCCTCCTCACCGGAGGGGGCGGCGCCTCCCATCGGCGCCTCCGGTCGGCCCGAGGCCCCATGGTCTCCCGCGGGGCCGCGCGCGGCCGGCGCCGCCTCGCTCGCGGCGAAGACGTCGACGGTCAGGATTCCGGCGGTCAGGAAATCGCGCGTCGTCTTGAGCTGGACCTCGTCGCGGTTGGCGAACGGCACGGCGGTGTTCGCCCCGGGGAAGCGGTGCGAGTGCACGAACCCGCCGCGGTTCCCCTGATCGGCGGACCGGACGAGCGGCATGTGGCAGTCGCCGCAGTCCTTGGCCTTCTCCGGGTAGTAGAAGGCGCGCGCCCCCTGGTGCGACACGCCGCTCCCCTGCCAGGCGTCGTATTCGTTGAACCCGCGGAACCAGCGGTAGTGGTTCACCGGGACGTCCAGGTGCACCTTGTGGCAGGAGGAGCAGAACTCGGCGCGGCTCTCGCGGTGGAACGGCTTCAGCATCGTCGCCTTGTGCGGGCCGGGGTCGAGGCGCGTCATGTAGTCGTGCAGCCGGTGCATGAGAGGATTCCCGCTCGCCACCAGCCGGTGCATCTCGGGATACTCCAGGACGTAGCCCCCCTGGCCCATGGTGTCCTTCACCGCGACGATCGAGTGGCAGACCAGGCAGCCGATTCCCGCCTGCGCCTGCGGCGTGTCGATCTGCTCCACGATCGGCCGATCCATCCGCCCGGTCAAAAGCACCGCCTGGTCATGGCAGCCGCCGCACCACTTGGAGGGCCCAGTCCCCACGACTTCCTGCATGTATTCAATCGATTTGCGGTACCACTGGTTGTTGAAGGACGAGAAATGGTGCATCGAGGACTCCCACTGCGCGGTGATGTCCGGATGGCACCCCGTGTTGCCGCAGGATTTCGACTCCAGGAAGAAATCGTGCGGGATCAGGCGGTTCCCGACCGTGGTCACCGAGGAGGGGAAGAACGGTCCGTTCCGGCCTCCCCCCTCCTCGAACGGCGTCAAAGGCGGCGTAGTGGGGTTGACGATGGTCGCGGCGGACTGCGGGAAGAGCCGGCGCGAGCCCCGCGTGCCGGCCGGCAGCGCCAGGGCGAGCAGGAGGACCAGCGCCACGCGCCGCGCTCCCCGCGCATTGCCGCGCGCCGCCTGCCAGGCGATCCCCGCCACGAAGGCCAGGAGCGCCGCGACCACGTGGCCCGCCAGGATCGGCCGGTAAGGCGTCGCGGTCCCCGTGACCGCCAGGACCAGGCTCGTGGCGATGGCCACGACGGACGAGACGGCGACCGCCACGAACGCCGCCCGGCTCCAGGTGTTCTCGGATCGTGCCCAGCTGCGCCGCACGGCGGCCGGGCCGCGCCCGATGAGCGTCAGGACGAGGAGGAGACCGAACGCGACGTGCGCCACGACCTGCACGTGATACAGGATGGTCGCCGAGTCGAAGGCGGCCAGGTACGCGGCGTTGGCCAGCAGGAACACCAGGAGCGCGCGCATGAGCGTCGTGCTGCCGCGCGGCTTCGCGCCCCCTTCGCGTCGCGTCCCGTCGAGCGTCAGCATCCCCGAGGCCCCTACCCCTCCGTCGCGTCGGGGTCGATTCCGTGCTTGCGCAGGTAGTACGCCAGGTTGCGCTGATCGATGCCGAGCAGGCGCGCCGCTTCTTTGCGCACTCCCCGGGCGCGCCGCAGGGCCTCGACGATGGAGTCCCTTTCATGCCGGGCCACCACGGCGCGGATGTTCAGGTCGTCGCCCCCCGCCGGCGCGTCCGCGTCGGACGGCCGGCCCGCGAAGGCGGACGAGGCGAGCCCCCCGACCGGCGGCAGGTCGAGCGACACGAGATCGGGCCCCGGGTTCAGAATCAGCGCCCTCTCGATCACATTGCGCAGCTCGCGCACGTTTCCCGGCCAGGTGTAGGCCAGGAGGTCGGCATGGACCTCCGGGGCGATCCGTGGGGGTGGCTGGCCCAGCCGGGCGGAGATCGCGCGCGCGAAGAGCTCGGCGAGCAGGGGGATGTCCTCTCCCCGGTCACGCAGGGGTGGCAGGGCGATGCGCACCACGTTGAGCCGGTAGAAGAGGTCCTGCCGGAAGCGCCGATCGGCCACGGCCGCGTCGATGTCGCTGTTGGTGGCGGCGATGACCCGGACGTCGACGCGCGTCGGGCGCTCGTCGCCGACCCGGTCGAACTCCCCGTCCTGGAGAACACGCAGGATCTTCGCCTGCGCCTGGAGCGGCATGTCGCCGATCTCGTCCATGAACAGCGTCCCCCGGTGCGCCAGGAGGAAGCGCCCCTCGCGGTCGGCGGTGGCGCCGGTGAACGAGCCCCTGCGGTGCCCGAAGAACTCGCTCTCCCACATCTCCATCGGGATGGCGGCGCAGTTGACGCGCACGTACGGCCCCTTCGCCCTGCGGCTCAGGCGGTGGATCAGGCGCGCGACCAGCTCCTTGCCGGTGCCCGACTCGCCGAGCAGGAACACCGTGGCATCGCTGGCCGCCACCGTGCGCGCCGTCTCCATCACCTGGTTCCAGGCCCTGGACCGGCCGACCGGCGGCTCCTCGCCCGGAAGATCGAAGCGGCGCAGGTAGTCCACCTCGCGCTGCAGCGCCCGTGTCGCGAGGGCCCGGTCCAGGGCGACCTCCAGGGCGTCCGGATCCGCCGGCTTGAGGATGTAGTCGGCCGCCCCGGCCCTGACGCACTCGATCGCCGAGGCGATCGTCCCCTGTCCGGTGAGCACGACCACCGGGACCAGGGGATAGGCGTTCTGCATGCGCTTCACGAGGTCGAGCCCGTCCGCCCCGGGCATCTTGAGATCCGTGAGGACGACGTCCACGGGGGTCCGGCCCAGGGAGGCGAGGGCGTCGGCGACGCTCGCCGCCAGGTCGACGTCGTAGCCGCGCTCGCCGAGGACCTCGCCGATCGAAGTCCGCACGTACGCCTCGTCCTCCACGACGAGCACCCGGCCGCGGGCCGGCTTTCGCTCAGGCATGGCTGGAGCCGCTCCGGGAGGAAAGCCCGCCACCCGCCAGGCCCGTCCGGGCCAGGGGGATTCGCATCCGGAAGACCGCCCCGCCGCCGGGACGATTGGATACGGCGAGGTCGCCGCCGTGCTGCGTGACGATCGAGTAGCAGATCGCGAGCCCGAGACCCGTCGACTCCTTGGTCGAGTAGAACGGCTCGAAAATGCGCGCGCTGTGCTCCGCCGGCACGCCGGGACCGCGATCGGCGATCTCGGCGACCACCCGTTCGGCTTCCCGACCGGTCACGACGCGCACCTCGCCGCCGCGCGGCTGGGCCTCGCAGGCGTTCAGGAGCAGATTCAGGAAGACCTGTCCGAGGAGCGCCGGGCTGGCCTGGACGCCGAGCGGCGAGGGGGACAATTCCTCCTCGAAACGGATGGCGGCGAACTCGGGTCGCGAGCGCACGAACTCGACGGCCTGGCGCAGGACCGCGTTCACATCGATGACGGTGCGGGGGGCGCTCGCCGGATCGGCGTGCTGCAACACCTGCCGCACGATGTCACCGGCGCGCCTCAGCCCCTCCTGCGCCCCGTCCAGGCGGCGCAGCGCCGAGGCCGCGTCGCCTCGCGCCAGGTCTCCCCGGGCCAGGCTCAGGTAGTTGGACATGCCCTCCAGCGGATTGTTGATTTCGTGGGCCATGCCCGCGGCCAGCCTCCCGACGGTCCCCAGCCTCTCGGTGTGGAACAGCTGCCGCTCCAGGTCGCGCACGCGCGCCTCTTCGCGCGCCCGGGCTTCGAGTGCCTGCTGGCGGCGCGCCTGCTTGATGGCGAAGGCCCCGAGCAGGAGCGCCAGGCTCATCACCGCCAGGTTCAGGATCAGCGTCAGCCGGTAACGCGCCGCGAGAGGCAGCATCAGGGCCACCGCCGGGCCCCGGAGCTGCGAGCAGGCGAGGCGCCACGGAGCCGGAGAGGACCAGTCTTCCGTCCTCACATCCGCGCCGGCGTGCATCCCGCGTCCATCGACGCCGGCAGCCGCCAGCTCCGGGGCCGCCCCCCCGGGATCCGCTCCCAGCAGGGCCCCGTCCCGATCCAGGAGGATGCAGGCCCGTGATCCATCGTCCACGGCCCGGTTGAGCGCCAGGAGATGGCCTGCGTCGAGCGTCGCCTCCAGACTCACCGCCCCGGACACCTTCCTGACCCCTGTCTTGAACTCGAACCGGCCGACGATCGAGCGCCCTGGCGCTCCGGCCGGTTCGGCAGCAGCATCCGCGGACCGCCCCGCCGGCTCGACCCCCGGCAGGTCACCCGGTTTCCAGAGGACCGGGATCCCTCCGCGCCGGCCGGCGGCGACCAGGACGACCCCGTCCGCGGATCGGGCGGCCAGGTGGGACGCCTCCGGATGCCCCCGCAGGAACAGAAGCAGCGCCCCCTCGGCCTCCAGACGCCGCCAGCGCGCCTCCCGCGGGTCGCGCGACAGGAGAGCGGACTCCAGGCCGAAGAAGACCGGCGATCCGGTCAGAAACGCCAGATCGGCGCGCATCGACGCGAGGGTGCCTTCCAGCACTCCGGCCCGGGCCTCCGTCTCCAGGCGCAGCAGCCGCTGCGCCTCGTCGGCAACGCCCCTCTGGGCCACGGCGATTGCCCCCAGCCCCGCGACATTGATCGCCAGCGCGGCGGCCAGGGTCACCGCGGTCAGCCATCCCACCCCCGGGCTCCATTTCGGGCCCGGGACCGGGGCGTCGGTTCGTCCGCCGCTTCCCCCCGTATCCACGCGCCAACTATAGCGCACGCCCCTGTCGCCTGCCCGCACCGGCCAGGCCCCCGCGGCGACCCCGGTCGATGCATCGCCGCAGGCTGAGAAAACGCGTTCTGGTTTTCTTCGCAAGATCCGATCCAGGACGGGAGAGCCGCTCCATCGCGGAGATAAAGATCAGCCAGGACACTGGTTTTGCGGCGTTCCCGCGACTTGCATAGGGGTCGCAGCCTCGGGCGGATGAACGGCGAGCATCATACGAATTATGCGACCTGGCGAACCCGCGCCATAAAAGAAAGGGTCATCACGTCCGCGAATCGTGATTTGGGCCTGATTTCAGATGGCCTGGAGCCTTCAGGTGAGGATTTCGGTGACGCCGATCGTTCAGTCGCTCAACCTTCTGACTTCGACGATGCGCCGCTCGCCCCGCCAGGCGCAAAAGGCGGCCAGCCGTCGGTCTCGGGTCATGTCGAAGTCGTAGAGATCTTCGAAGTCCAGAACGCGCCGAAGGCGCTGGCCATCGAACGAGAAGAGCGGGTTGTCGCCGACCTCGGAGGGCGCCTGGGCCCTCACCTGGAAATAGACCAGGTCCGAGCTCGTGTGCTTGACCTCAATCTGCATGTGCCTTGCCTTGCCGGGAATCGTGACCAGCTCCGCTGCCCCGCCGTCCTTGAGCAGCATCAGGGTGGTTCCTGACTTGCGGGAGACGAGGAACACGCTGGACGATCCGATGGAGACCCCGCCCCCGAGGGCGTCAGGGTCCTCGCTTCCCAGGCCGACCAGCCTGGTCATGGACGGGCCGAGGCAGTCGAGAAGCCAGATGTCGTTGTCGTGGCCGGCGTAGTTCTTTTGGAGGATCACGCGCCGGTTCCCCACGAGGACGGCGTGCTGCGCGAGGGCGGATTCGAGCACTTCCCGCGGGAGCGTGGGCAGCGCCCGGGCGCAGTCGGGGATGATCTCCGCGAACGCCCGGTCGAGGGGCGCCGGGGTGTCGTCGTCCTCGTACCGGGTGTCGACGAGGCGGCCCGAGGCGACGTCGTAGGTGAGATAGGCTGCGCCGACGTCGCCATCGGCCACAGCGGCGCGGACGTGGGTGGCATCCGTCCAGTCGAGGTCGAAGACGTATGCCTTGTAGGTCGCATACCGGACCGCTCCCTGGCGGTCGAGCAGGGTCGTCACGGCCCCGGTCGCGAGGTCCAGGAATGCCAGCTCCGTCGTCTCCATCCCGTCTTCGACTTCCGACTTGGCGAAGGCGAGCCGATCACCCGCGGGCGAGAAGCGTGGGTGGACGATGTCCCAGGATTCGAGCCTGGCCAGGGCCCGTCCCCCGAGCCGGATCGGCGACGGGGGCGCGGCGCGCCGGCCGGCGGGCGCGTCCTCGTGGAACCCCTGACGGCTGCCTGGGCTGCTGCACGAACAGAGCAGGAACACGACAGCCGCCAGCCCGACTCTTGCCTTGTCCCTCATGGTCCCTGCCGTGTCCGAATGGGTGGAAATGACGGGTCCGATCGGTTATTCGATTCCCCGCCCGCGCCCCCGGGAGCCTGTCCGAATGCTCGAACGGCCTCCTAAAGAAAAGAAGGCCGCGTCGCCGCGGCCCTCCGGGGCATCTTCTTCATGGATTTGGCGTGAGACGATCAGCCCTGCTTCACGACCTCGATCGACGCCACCTTGATCGTGCCGGTCCCCTCGTCGAGCGTGCCCTTCACCCTCACGGGCACGCCGATGTGGCCGTCGGCCACTTTGGACTGGTCGAGCGTGTACAGCTTCTCATTGGCGTACAGCTGGACCTTGGCCCCTTTCTTGACGCACTCCAGGGCGCAGGACTTGCCCTGGGCATTGGCGTTCGCCGCGCCACAGTAGGAGTCGGTCAGATAGCCGGTGAGAGCCACTTCCCGGGTGGGGCCGGACTGGTCCGACCCGGCGGCCTGGGCATTGACGTTCTTGTCCTTGTCGCAGGCGAAGGCGGCCGGGAGGGCGACGAGAGCCAGCACGGCCAGGACCGATGCGAATGTCTTCATGAGGACACCTCCCGACGGGTTGATTGAGCGTGCGCCAGAATCCTAGAGGGAGGCCGGTGAGAAGTCAAACGCGACGTCCCCATCCTTTCGCGAGGATCAGGCCTCGGACACGCTCGGAGATTTCGTCTCGTATCCGCCGGACCGCCGGGAGGGACTGTCCCCGTGGATCCTCGAGGAACCAATCCTCATGATCCGCGCCAGGCGCCACCGGGCACGCCTCGCCGCAACCCATCGTCACGAGGAGGCCTGCCGACGAAACCAGGTCGGGCGCAAGAGCTCGCGGCCGGGATGAGCTGAGATCGATCCCGGCCTCACGCATCACCTCGATCACTACAGGATGGACTGTGTCGCCGGGCTGCGTACCGGCCGAGATCGCATGAGCCAGTGCGGGGTCCGCGAGCCGATTGAACAACGCAGCCGCCATCTGGGAGCGGCCGGCGTTCTCGACACAGGCGAACAGCACCGTGATCATGGCCGGCCCGGTCCTGCGGCGCGCACGGTTTCGGTCGGTTGGGCGTCCTCGGCGATCTCCTGTTGGTTTCGATCCAGCCAGGAAAATGCGCTCGTCGCGGCCGCGGCGCCGAGAAGCTGAGCCATGATGAAACCCGGCACGTCCCGAGGGCGTATCCCTGCGAACGTGTCGGTCGCGCAACGGGCGAGCGTCACGGCGGGATTGGCAAATGCCGTCGAAGCGGTGAACCAGTAAGCCGCCGTGATGTAGCCTCCGACGGCCATGGCCGTCACCTCGGGACGGCGGCGCGCGGTGCCCCGAAGGACCGTGAAGAGCCCGAAGGTCGCCACGAATTCGCTCAGGAGCTGCGCGGCACCGTTTCGGGCGTGGTGCGACGCTTCGAAGGCCTGCTCTCCGAACATCAGGTGCGCGACGACGACACCCACGAAGCCGCCCAGAATCTGTCCTGCCATGTAAGGAGCCAGATCGCCCGGAGGGGCGCGACGACGGAACACTTCGAGGAGAGTGACTGCGGGATTCAGGTGGGCGCCTGAGAGCGGAGCGAGGACCACGACGAGCACGGACAACACGAGTCCCGTCGCCAGGCTGTTGACGAGAAGCGTCATCGCCGCGTCCCCGTCCGAGAGGCGGCTCCCCATGATCCCGGATCCCACGATGGTCGACAGCAGGAGGGCGGTCCCCAGGCCCTCCGAGACGGTCCGGCGCAACACGTGACTGCCGACCGGTCCCATCAGCGCGGGCAGCAGCCGGCAGCCGCCGAACGGACCGGCTTCTCCACATCCTGGAGGACCGTATAGATTTCCCAGCGATTGCCGTCGGGGTCCGCGAGCCAGAACTTCTCCTGCACCGCGTAGCAGCACTCGCCGCGCTCTTCGTCTTCGACCGGGATCCCCCGCGCCAGCAGCTCGCTCTTCCAGCGACGCACTTCGTCGGTCGATCCGACTCGGATGCCGAGATGGGAGAGGGCCGTGGACCGGTGGGCCTCCTCGAGCCCGGGCCCGAGGGCGAGATGGATTTCCGGTTCAGCCGCGATGAACTTGGCATAGCCTGGCTTGAGTTTCGCGGGCTCTCCGAAGAAGCGCCGGTAGAAGTCGACCGAGCGGTCGAGGTCGCGAACGCGGAGCGAGATGTGCACGGACGGTGTCATGAGCCCTCCAGTTCGACACATCCAGAAGTGTCGATATGTTTGAACAATTTTTTTTACACGGCCTTCCGGATCGACCCCGCCAGCCGTGCCAGCGCCGCTTCGTTCCTCCCGTAGAACATCCAGCGGCCACGCTTTTCGGCCTCCACGAGCCCGGCGCGGATGAGGACCGCCATGTGATGCGACACCGCCGCCTGAGACAGGCCGATGGCCCGCTCGACGTCGCAGGCGCAGAGTCCGCGCTCATCGCGCGAGATCAGGCCACAGCATGACCGTCCGGCGGATCGCAGGAGATCCAGGATTCTCAGGCGGGTCGGGTCACCCAGCGCCTTGAACGCCCTCACCAGGTCCGGGTCGGATTTCATACATCGATAAGTATAGATGTATCCGCGTGCGCCGTCAACCCGGCTCGAGGAGCCTGTCCGAGTCTTCGGCCGGCACCTAACCCGGGCCGCTCGCGGACATCGCGGCCGGCTGCGACTCCTCGCCCAGGGCCTGACGGACGACGCGCGCGAGCGCGTCGATGTCGTACGGCTTCTGGACGTACGCGAGCGCCCCTTCGCTCAGCATCTCGCTGGCGGTGCTTTCGGCCGAGAAGCCGCTGCTGACCAGCACCCGCACCCGCGGGTCGATCTCCTTCATGTGCTTGAAGCACTCCCGTCCGCCCATGACCGGCATCGTCAGGTCGAGCAGGACCAGGTCGATGGCCGCCGCCTGATCCCGGAAGACGCGCAGGGCCTCCTCGCCGTTGCGGGCCGTCAGGACCCGGTAGCCGTGCATCTCCAGGATGTCGCGCACCAGGGCCAGGACGGTCGACTCGTCGTCGACCGCCAGGACGGTGCGCGCCGGGGCCCGTCCCCCGCCCGCCCCGGAGGATCGTGCCGCGCCTTGGAGGCGCGCTGCGGCCGGAGGGTGCCGCGCGATTCCGGCGAGGCGCTCCAGAAGGACGGCCGGCGACTCGACCGCGGCTCGATCGGAGGCCGCCGCCTCGTCGTAGATCGGAAAGTGGACCGAGAAGCACGCCCCGCGCCCCGGCTCGCTGTCGATCTCGACCCAGCCGTCGTGTCCCTTGACCGCGCCGTGCACCATCGCCAGTCCCATGCCCGCGCCCCTGCCGAGCTCCTTGGTCGTGAAGAAGGGCTCGAAGATGCGCGACCTGACGGAGGGCTGGATGCCCCGCCCGGTGTCCTGAACGGACAGCGTCACGAAACGGCCCGGCCTGGCCTCCAGGTTCCCCTGCGCGTCGGCCGCGGAGAGCGTCCTGTTGGCCGTCCTGATCTCGAGGCGGCCCCCCTCCGGCATCGCCTCCCTGGCGTTGGCGCAGAGATGCAGGAGGACCTGCTCCACCTGCGCCGTGTCCACGGCGGCGGTCCAGAGATCGGGCGCGCCCTCGAAGACCAGCTCGATGACCGGCGGCAGCTTCGGGCGCAGATCCTCGATGAATGTCGCGACGGTCTCGTTCAGGTTTGCGGGCGAAGGGCGGGTGGCCGCGCGCCGGCTGAACGTCAGGAGCTGCGCCGTCAGCTCGGCGGCGCGCAGCGCCGACTTCTCGATCAGGTCCAGTTTGCGGCGATTCGTGTCTTCCTCGGGCAGCCGGACCTTGACGAGCCGCGCGTAGCCGAGGATGCCGGTCAGGAGGTTGTTGAAGTCGTGCGCGATGCCGCCGGCGAGCGTGCCGACGCTCTCCATCTTCTGCGCCTGGCGGAGCTGGTCCTCCAGGTTCTTCCTGTCGGTCGTGTCGCGTAGGATCCACTCCGTCACGGTGCGGTTGTCGAGGGAAACCGGGCCGCCGCGCACGTCGACGTGGAAGCGCTCGCCGTTCCGGCGGACGCACGGAATGCCGTGGAAGCCGTCGTGGCCGCCGGGCGAGGCCGCCTGATACGCCTGCATGAGGCGCTCGCTCTCCTCCGGCGGGTGCAGGTCGCGCAGGCTGAGGGCGATTGCATCCTCCGTGGAATAGCCGAACAGCCTGCAGAACATGGCATTGACCTCGAGGATGCGGCCGGTCTCCGGGTCCGCCGTGAGGATGGCGTCGTAGGCGCCTTCCAGGAGCAGGCGATGGCGCTCCGTCGAGGCGGCCAGGGCGGCCTGCTTCGCGTCGAGATCCCTCGCCATCGACGCCACGTCCTCGGTGAGCTGCGCCACCTCGAGCGTGCCGGCGGATGGAGGCGGCGGCCCGCTCGCCCCCTTCGCGAAGGCCCGCACGAAGGTTGCGACCCGCAGGATCGGCTGCGCCAGGATCGCGCGGACCCACACCAGGAGGACCAGGCTTCCCAGCAGGATGCCAAGCGCCGTCACCACGCCGCGCTCCATGATCTCCTCGTACATGTTCGCCAGCTGCCTCTCCTGGTTGACCTTCAGGCAGAGCAGGCCGCCGAGGTTGGAAAGGTTCGGATTGACGCCTTCCAGGAGCAGCGGCGAGACCAGGATGAGGCGCCTGCCGTCCTCCACGAGGCGGTGCTGCGGCCGCGCCGTGCTGCGTGCGAGCACGGCGATGTCCGCGAAATCGGGATCCGGGATGATCGACGCATCGTGGCCGATCCAGTCGCGCCGGCTGGCGGCGATCACCCGGCCGTCCTTGCCGATGAGTGCGATGTAGACCACCGACCGCTTGCTGCCGGTCTCCTCGATCACCTCCTGCACCGAAGATCGCGACCCGAGCCGCATGAAGCGCTGCGACGCGGACAGGAGCTGATCGGCGAGCATGTCCCCGTAGCGCACCCCCTCGTCCGCCAGGAACTGCCGCGCCTCCATGGAGTGGTAGTAGAGCAGGCCTCCGGCGATGAGCATCCCGGGGATGATGAAGGCGAGGCCCATCAGGGTCGAGGTGGGAAACCGGGAGAGGACGCGCCGCACGGTGTCCGCCTACAGGGACTCGATGAGTTCGGGGCGGATCAGATCCGTCCCGGAGACGGATCGCCGGGTCAGGCCATGGCGCACCAGGAACTTCGCCATGCGGGCCGCCGTCTCGTGCAGCCTCCCCGGTGCGCTCGAGCTCCCCAAAAGCTCACGATTCTCGGACAGGTCGGGGACGTGCGCCCCTTCCAGGCCGTGCTGGAACTCCTCGACCGTCAGGTTGTGGCGCCGGGCCATGCTGGCGGCCGCTTCCAGCGGCTCCTGCTTCATGTAGGCCAGCGCCCGGAACCACGCGCGCAGGACTCCGCGCAGCTCGCCGGCCCGCCGGTCGACGACCGAGCGGCGCATCGCCATCACGTCGACGATCTCGCCCGGAATGTCGCGGGACGAGAAGAGCACGCGCGCCCCCTCGCTGCGCAAGAGTCGACCCAGGCCGGGCTCGTACGTGATGACGCCGTCCACCGTCCCCCGGTGGAAATCCTGCTCGGCCTCTTCGGGGAGCCGGCTCACCGACACGACCTCGTCCGGCCGGAGCCCGCCGATCTCCAGGAGGCGCTCGAGCGCGTACGCCCCGAGGGCCGACTCCTCGTAGGCGATGCGCCGGCCCCTGAGGCCCCTCAGGTCCCGGATGCCGTCCTTGACGACCAGGGCGTCCCCGCCGAATGAGTAGTCGACCACCAGGGTGACGACGGGCTGGTCCTGGAAGTTGTCGGCGATCTGGACTTCGTTGAGCGTCGCGAAGAATCCGTCCACGTTTCCCTGGTGGTACGACCTCAGAATCCCGGTGTAGGAGGAGAAATCGATGAGATCGATCTCGACCTTCTCGGCCTCGAAGAAGCCCTTCTCACGCGCCAGGTAGAGAAGCTCGAACGGCGGCCAGGCGTTGACGGCGATGCGCAGGGGCTCCTGCCGCCCCTGCACGCACGCCGGACCCAACGCGCAGAGTCCCGCGGTGAGGACGGCCGAAAGCAGGCTCCTGACCTTCCCGACGCGTCCCCCGGGACGCCGATCGCTCACGGATCCGGCCCCTTGCATTCTTCTGTCATCGAACCGACGTCGGTCCGACAGACCCCTGCTTCAAGTTAGGTTCCCCCCGGAGGGAGTCAAGTCCCCGGGGCGCGGATAAGTGTCCAGGATTTGGGCATTTCCAATGGGGACGGCCCTGTCGCGCCTCCCTTATACTGGGAGCGTGAGCGCCATCGATCCGGTCGTTCTGCAAATCTGCGAGAACGTGCGGGACCAGGGGGGCCGGGCCTTCCTGGTCGGAGGATGGGTGCGCGACTTCGAGGCGCTGCGCCTCAGGGGGCTCTCCGGGATGCCCGCCTCCGAGTACGACCTCGAGGTGTATCGCCTGCCGGCCGAACGGCTCGCCTCCCTTCTCGGGCGTTTCGGGGAGGTGAGGCTCGTCGGCCAGTCCTTCGCGGTCTACAAGCTCGTCCCCCGGGCGGCGGGCGGATCCCAGGCGGCGATCGACGTCAGCCTGCCGCGGCGCGATACCAAGGTCGCCCCGGGGCACCGCGGTTTTTCGGTTCTGGGGGATCCCGAACTCTCCTGGGACGAGGCGACGCGGCGGCGGGACTTCACGATGAACGCCATGATGTTCGACCCTCTCGCCGGCGAGATCATCGACGTCTGGGGAGGCCGCGCCGATCTCCGCGCCGGCCTCCTGCGGGCCGTCGATCCGTCGACCTTCGTCGAGGACAGCCTGAGGGTCCTGCGGGCGATGCAATTCGCCGCGCGCTTCGAGTTCGCCATCGAGCCGGGCACGGTCGATCTCTGCCGCGGAATCGATCTCTCCGACCTGCCCGCCGAGCGCATCTGGGGCGAGATCGAAAAGCTGCTTCTCCTGTCCGCGCGCCCTTCCGTCGGGCTGTCGTGGGCCGATCGCCTCGGCATCGTCGACCGCCTGTTCCCGGAGCTGAAGGCGCTTCAGGGCTGTCTTCAAGAGCGGGAATGGCATCCCGAAGGGGACGTCTGGACCCACACCCTCCTGGCGATCGACGTGGCGAAAGGGGAGATCGAAGGCCTCCCGAAGGAGAAGGCCCTGGCGGTCCTGCTGGCGGTCGTCTGCCACGACTTCGGCAAGCCGGCGACCACGGCCATGGTGGACGGGCGCATCCGCTCGTACGAGCACGAGGCGGCCGGAGTCGCCCCCACCCGCGCCTTCCTCGATCGGCTGAACGTCCACTCGCTGCAGGGCTACGACCTGCGCGAGCAGGTGGTGCAGCTGGTCGCGCACCACCTGACGCCCAGCCACTATTACAAGAACCGGGACAACGTCGGTGACGGCGCCTTCCGCCGGCTGGCGCGCCGCCTCGAGCCGGATCTCCTGTACCGCGTGTCGCGCGCCGATTGCCTCGGCCGCACCGGCTCCTTCTCGACCGAGGCGCAGGAGTGGTTCATCACGAAGGTGCGCGGTCTTCGTGTCGAGAGCCGCCCGCCGGCCCCGATCCTCATGGGCCGGCACCTGCTCGAGATGGGGCTGCAGCCGGGCCCGGCCGTCGGCCGGATCACGCGGGCGGTTTACGAGATGCAGCTCGACGGCAAGGTGGCGACGCTCGAGGAGGCCAGGCGCGCGGCGCGCGACCTGCTCGCGGCCGGCTCCTAGCGCGCGCCGACGACCGCGCGACGGCGCGGCTGGCGCTCCGCGGGCTCGGCGCGGCGCGGCCGACCCTTGCGCAGCTCCGCCAGCGTCTCGCCGACGCGCTCCAGGCCCCTCATCATGTAGTCGGCGTCCGATCCGAAGCCGAAGCGCAGGTGGCGGCCCGTGCCGAACTGGTCTCCGGCGCACACCAGGACCGACCTGGAGGTCCGCAGCCGTTCCACCAGCGCCACCGATCCGATCGGCAGGGCGTAGCGGGCGAACACGATGGCGCCCGCCTGCGGCTGGATGTACCCGAAGACGTCGTCGTGCGCGCGCAGCCACTTTTCGATCACCGGCAGATTGCGCCTGATGATGGCCCGCGTCCGCGAAAAGATCGCTTCGCGCCTCTTGGGGTCCATGGCGAGCCGCCCCAGGTAGTCCGACAGGATGCCCGGAGCGATCGTCGTGTAGTCGCGGTACGACCAGATCCGACCGACGGCGGCGGCCGGGCCCGCCACCCAGCCGATCCGGAGGCCGGGCAGGCCGAACGCCTTCGACAGGCCGGACGTGATCAGCACCCGCTCGTGGCGACCCCAGAAGCTCGGCGCGGTCCGGCCGGAGACCTCGGCGCCCCGGTAGATCTCGTCGGCCAGGATCCAGGCGCCCGATCGGCGCGCGGCACGCACCACCTCGTCCATCTCGGCGTCCGTCAGGATCCCCCCGGTCGGATTGTTCGGGTTCGTGATCACGATCGCGCGCGTCTTTTTCGTGACCGCCCGGCGCAGCCCGTCCACATCGAGCGCCCAGCGCATCGTCCCCCCATCCCGACGGGGGACCAGTCGGAAGGCGTCGGCCCGGCCGGCGAAGGCGCGCGACAGTCCCCAGGCCTGCAGGTAGTTCGGGAGCATGAACGCCACGCGGTCACCGCGCTCCAGGAGGGACCAGAGCGTCGCGTAGTTCGCCTCGGAGCCGCCGTTCGTGACCAGGATGTTGGCGCGCTTCGCGCCGTCGTAGAATGCGGCGATCCGGTCGCGCAGCTCCTCCGTCCCGTTCGACTGGCAGTAACCCAGCTCGGTGCCGAGAAAACGCTCCGCCGCGCCGCCGCCCAGCTCCAGGAGCTCGCTCGCCCGCATCGGATGCACGCCGCTCTCGGACAGGTTGTAGTCGACGTAATTCTCGTAGGTGGACTGCATCCTCTCCATGCGGAACGGTTCGATGCGCACGGCAGCCTCCTCCAGGGGTGTTCCGGGACGCGCGGAGAATACCAACCCCCCATGCCGCTGTAAAGGGCGCCCGGCCGAATACCCGGACACACTCCTGGCCATGACGGTGATACCCTTCCTTCGTGAGCCGCACACTGCTCGTTCTCCGCGAGCCCGAGATCCGGCGACTCCTCGATCCCGCGGCAAGCCTCCTGGCCATCGAGCAGGCGTTCACCGCCTACGCCACGGGCGGCGCCGAGCTGCCGGCGGTCATCAACCTGAACGTCCCCGAGAACCGCGGGGAAATCCACGTCAAGGCCGGCCACCTGCGCGGCGGGACCCACTATGCGGTGAAGATCGCCTCCGGCTTCTACGACAACCCCGTGAAGGGACTGCCCCAGAACGATGGCCTGGTGCTGGTCTTCGACGCCTCGACCGGCGCGCCGGCCGCCCTGCTTCTCGACAACGGGTTCATCACCGAGCAGCGCACCGGCTCGGCGGGGGCCGTGGCGGCGAAACACCTGGCGCGCCGCGACGCGCGGATCGTCGGCGTCGTCGGCTGCGGCAATCAGGCTCGCTACCAGCTGGCCTCCCTGGCTCTCGTGCGCCCGTTCCGGGAGGTGCGCATCTACGGCCGGCGCCCCGAGCGCGCCCGCGCCTGCGCCTCGGAGCTCGCGAACGATCCGGCGATCCCCCGGGAGTGCCGGCTCGCCGCCGTCCCTTCGGTCCGCGAGGCGGTGGAGGGGGCCGATATCGTGATCACGGTCACGGCGAGCCGCGAGCCGCTGGTCGAGGCCGCGTGGCTCGCTCCCGGCATGCACATCACCGCCGTCGGATCGGACGGCCCCGACAAGCAGGAGCTTCACGCCGACGTCCTCAAGCGCGCCGACCTGGTCGTGGCGGACAGCAGGGCGCAGTGCCTCCGGCTCGGGGAGATCCACCACGCCGTCGCCTCCGGGACGATCCCGGAGAGCAAGGTCGCCTGCGAGCTGGGAGACATCACCGCCGGGAGGCACCCCGGCCGCCGCAGCGACGCGGAGATCACCCTGTGCGACCTGACCGGCGTGGGGGTGCAGGACGTCGCGGCGGCCGCCGTCGTCCTGTCGCGGGCCCGGACGGAGGGGCTCGGGGACGCTCTCCCCGTCTAGGTTCCAGGTGCCTGTCCGGGCATCCGGCCCGCTCCTGGGCGTCGTGGGCCCCTTCCGGGCCCGAATGGCACAGGGTTGTATAATGTCCCCGTCATGCAGCAGCTGACGGCCTTCGAGTACCTGGTCCGGACCCGGCAGAAAACCGACGAGACCTATTCCGTCCTCGTGGAGAAGGCGCCGGGCCACTGGATCGCCCAGATTCGCCTGCCGGATGGTTCGTTCTGGACCATGAGCCGTTTCGATCCCCGGGCCCCCGCCCTGCCGAAACAGTGGGTGGGCGCCACGGCGGCCGCCGCGGCCGACTATGCCGCCCGCATCCTCACCCATCACTTCGCGACCGAGGGGATGGAAATCATCCAGCGCCGGTACCTCCTCGAGCCTGGGCGCTAGGCTCCCACCGTGAGAACCACAGCCAGCCTGACCCTGCGTGAACGGGCCACCCTCGGGTGGGGCAAGGTGCGGCGGTTCTGCCTGGCCCACTTCCGTCCCGGGTACGTGCGGGAAAGCCTGGCCCGCCGCGTGGGGCAGTGCGACCGCACGGGGGCCTGCTGCCACCTCATGTTCACCTGCCCGCTCCTCGATCGGCAGGCCACGCCGGTGCGCTGCACCATCCACGAGATCAAGCCCAGGGTCTGCCGGCTGTTTCCCATCGACGAGCGCGACCTCCGCGACCGGAACATCATCTCTCCGGACGTCCCGTGCGGCTTTTCGTTCGTCCCGCGCGAGGAGTTCCTGAAGCGGGGAGGTGAGGCCATGAGAACCGCCACCGGCCGGCTCCACGTGGAGGCGATCGACCTGCCGCGCGAGTAGAAACCGGGCTCCCGGAGCCCCTCTCCGCCTCAGGCCGTTGATCTTTCCCTGCGGGTGCTTCATATTGACACCCGCCGGCATCCGTCCGTCATCCATCTGACGATCGGGCCAAGCTGGCAAGTCCGAGGATCCACGGGATGCCCGGTAACGACCTGGTCCTTCATGAAGAGGAGTTCACCAAGATCCGCGAGGTGATCTCCCGCCTGAGGGGAGAGTGCAACGCCAAGGTCGTCTTCCTGGTCGACAAGAACGGCCAGCAGATCGCGGCGATCGGCGAGCTGAACTCCATCGACACGACCGCCCTGGCGTCCCTCGCCGCCGGCAACGTCGCCGCCACCGACTCGCTCGCCCGGCTCATCGGCGAGAAGGAGTTCTCCGTCCTGTTCCACGAGGGGGAGCGGGACAACCTGCACATCTCGGTCGTCGGCGGCAGGGTGATCCTCGTCGTCATCTTCGACGAGCGGTCCTCCATCGGACTCGTGCGTCTGCGTGTGAAGAAGGGATCCACCGAGCTGGCCGCGATCCTGGACGTGATGCTCAAGAAATCGGCGGCGCCGCGCAAGGCCGCCGCCGGCGGCTCTCCGTTCGCGGAGATCACCGACGAAGACATCGACAAGCTGTTCAGCGACTGAGGCAGGCGGGGGCGATCGGCTCATCCGATGACGTTCATCAATTACGCGTCGCGCGAGATCAACTGCAAGATCGTCTACTACGGCCCCGGCCTGGGCGGCAAGACGACGAACATCAAGTTCGTCTACGAGAAGACCAACCCGAACGCCAAGGGGAAGCTGATCTCGCTCGCCACCGAAACCGACCGCACGCTCTTCTTCGACTTCCTGCCCCTCGACCTGGGAGAGATCCGCGGCTTCCGCACCCGCTTCCATCTGTACACCGTCCCGGGCCAGGTGTTCTACGACGCCTCGCGCAAGCTGATCCTGAAAGGGGTGGACGGCGTGGTCTTCGTCGCCGACTCGCAGGCCGCGCGCATGGAGGCCAACCTCGAGAGCCTGAGGAACCTCGACCTCAACCTCAAGGAGCAGGGGTACGACCTGCGCACCATCCCCTACGTCCTGCAGCTCAACAAGCGCGACCTGCCGTCGGCCCTCCCGGCCGAGGAGATGAAGCGGCAGCTCGTGCGCAAGGGCGAGCCGGTGTTCGAAGCCGTGGCCTCCAAGGGCACGGGCGTGTTCGAGACCCTCAAGACCATCGCCAAGATGGTGCTCCTCGAGCTGCGCAAGGGCCGCTGACCCCCGCCGCTTGGCCGCGGCGACAGCGTCTCCCGACCTGCATCAGTTGACACGCCTCCCGAGCCGCCGCTATAATCACCGGCTCGTCGCCAAGCCAAGCACGAATCAACAGGGGACACTCCGTGAGCTATGCCGTCATCAGCACCGGTGGGAAGCAGCAGAAGGTGGCCGTAGGCGACCACATCAAGATCGAGAAGGTGGACGCGGGTGTCGGCGACAAGGTGACGTTCGATCAGGTGCTGGCCCTGCACACCACGGGCGGGCTGCAGATCGGCAGACCGGTCCTGAAGGGGGCCCACGTGGTCGCGCGCGTGGTGGCCCAGGACAAGGCCAAGAAGGTCCTCATCTTCAAGAAGAAGAAGCGCAAACAGTACCGGCGCACGCGCGGGCACCGGCAGACGTTCACGGCGGTGGTCGTCGAAGAGATTCACGCCAGCTAGGCGAAGATCGGCGAGGAGAGCGAATGGCCCACAAGAAAGCCGGAGGCAGCTCGAGAAACGGCCGCGACAGCAACTCCCAGCGCCTGGGGGTCAAGCGCTTCGGCGGCCAGACCGTCACCGGGGGCTCCATCCTGGTCCGCCAGCGTGGGACGCGCATCAAGCCAGGCCACAACGTGGGCCTCGGGCGCGACGACTCGCTGTTCGCCCTGATCGACGGTGTCGTGAAGTTCCAGGACCGCGGGCGGATGGGCAAGTTCGTCAGCGTGCTCCCCGCTCCGGCCAGCCCCGCCCGGCCATAACGATTCGATTCAGGTCCGACGCCCTCCCGGCGCACGCTCCCAGGCGAGGGGGCACGAGCCGCTGTCCCCGCTCGTTTCGCGTCCTGCCCTTGGCCGGCAGGATCCCGGGCCGCCTGGGCGGCACCCGGAGCCACGCCACGTGCTGATCGATCAGGCAGCCATCGTCGTCGTCGGAGGCCACGGAGGCAACGGCTGCGTCAGCTTCCGGCGGGAGAAGTTCGTTCCACGGGGCGGTCCGAACGGCGGGCCGGGGGGGGACGGCGGCTCGGTCTACCTGGTGTCCGATCCCTCGCTCAAGGGGCTCAATGCCTTTCGCTACCGCCGGCGGTTCGAAGCCGAACGCGGGCGCCACGGCGAGGGGAGCGATCGGGCCGGACATGGGGGGGAAGACCTGTACATCAAGGTCCCGCCGGGCACCGTGGTCGTGGACGAGAACGACGCCCTGCTGGCCGACCTGGCCTCCCCCGGGGCGCAGGTCCTGGTCGCGAAGGGCGGGCGCGGGGGACGCGGCAACGCCGCCTTCGCGACGTCGACGCACCAGGCGCCCCGCGAGTCCGAGCCGGGCGAGCCGGGCGAGGAGCGCCATCTCCGGCTGGAGCTGAAGCTGATCGCCGACGTCGGCCTGGTCGGCTTTCCGAACGCGGGGAAATCGACGCTCATCTCGCGCATTTCTTCGGCGCACCCGAAGGTCGCGGCGTATCCTTTCACCACCCTCGAGCCGAACCTCGGGGTGGTGGATCTCGGCCAGTACCGGACCTTCGTCGTGGCCGACATCCCGGGGCTGATCGAGGGGGCGCACCACGGCCAGGGGCTCGGCATCAAGTTCCTGCGGCACATCGAGAGGACGCGCGTGCTCGTGCACCTGGTGGACGCCTCGGAAATGTCCGGCCGCGATCCGGTGCGCGACCTGGACATCGTCAACGGCGAGCTGAGTGCCTTCAGCGACGGCCTGGCCGGCAAGCCGCAGGTCGTGGCCGGCACCAAGATCGACGCGGTGACCGATCGCGGGCGCCTCGAGGCGCTGCGCGCCCGCTGCGCCTCGGAAGGCGTTCCGTTTCTCGCCGTCTCGGCGGTGAGCGGAGAGGGGATTCGCGAGCTGCTGGAGCAGGTCTGGTCGATCCTGAGCGCCGGCGACCCGGTCCCGGCGGGAACACCGTCGGCCCTCGGCAGGGACCGCCGGCAAGGAGGAGCTCATCCTACTTAAGAGAAAAATCTCGCTCGTGCTCGAGGCCGCCGCCGACAGGAAGGCGGAGGATCCGGTGGCGCTCGCCCTGAAGCGCATCGCCTCGTTCACCGACGCCTTCGTGATCGTCAGCGGCACGCAGAGGCGGCAGACGCAGGCGATTTGCGACGCCATCGTCGAAAGGCTGGCGGACAAGGGGGTGCATCCCGGCCATGTGGAGGGATACGATCTCGGCGACTGGATCCTGATCGACTTCGCCGATCTCGTGGTGCATGTGTTCACGCGCGAGACCAGAGAGTTCTACAACCTGGAGGGGCTCTGGGGCGACGCCCCGAAGGTGGCGCCGGCGCGCGCTCAAAGCCGCAGGAACAAAGGCACTTCGGCGGCGCGCAAGAGTTGACTTTGTCCGGGGCGATCCGTACATTACCCGCCTTACTGGCGGAAGGATCCCCGCGTGAATGCAATCGCCTCCGACCTTGCGGCGGCTCCCCTGGTCCATCGGTCGGCGCTGATGGAGCGGGTCGTCGCGCTGGCGCGGAAGGTGGCGGCAAGCGACGCCAACCTCCTCCTGGTCGGCGAGAGCGGCACGGGCAAGGGGATCCTGGCGCGCTTCATTCATGACGTGAGTCCGAGGCGCAGCGGGCCGTTCGTGACCATTGCCTGCGCCAACGTCGCGGTCGATCTCCTCGAGAGCGAGCTCTTCGGTCACGAGAAGGGCGCGTTCACCGGGGCGGCCGAGCAGAAGAAGGGGCGCTTCGAGCTGGCGGACGGCGGCACGATCCTGATCGACGGTGTGAGCGAGCTGGCCCCCTCGCTGCAGGGCAAGATGCTGCGGGTCGTGCAGGAGCGCTGCTTCGAGCGCCTCGCGGGGACGAAGACCTTGAGCGTGAACGTGCGGATCCTGTCCTCGACCCAGGCGGATCTCGCGCCGCTGGTGGCGGCGGGAAGCTTCCGCAAGGATCTGTTCTATCGATTGAACGTCATCCGGCTGGAGATTCCCCCGCTGCGCGATCGGATGGAGGACGTGCCGGTCCTGGCGGACCAGATTCTGCGCGACCTGGCGCGGCGGCAGGGCGCCGCCCCGAAGGCCCTGTCGCGGGGCGCCCTGGACCGGATGATGCGCCACGCCTGGCCCGGCAACGTCAGGGAGCTGCAGAACGTGATCGAAAGCGCCACGATCATGGAGCATGGGAACGAGATCGGCCCCGACGCCCTCCGCATCCTGGGAGACTCGCATCCCGGGCCCATTGCGGGGGCGGTCGCTCGACGGTTGTCCCTGGCCCAGGTCGAGGAGCAGTACATCCGCGACGTCCTGCGGGCGACGGGCGGCAATCGGAGCGAGGCGGCGCGCATCCTCGGCATCAACCGCAAGACTCTGCTGGAGAAACGCAAGCGCTACGGAATTCCCTGAGGGTGGAAAGGAAGCCCCACAATGGCGATGTTGAAGAAGCAGATCGAGACCTACAAGAAGCGCCTCCTCGACAAGAAGAAGAGCGTGGCGGAGGCCTACAACAAGAACAAGAACTACGGCCGCCTGACCGAGGACGAGGGGACCCAGGACCTGGCGGACAAGGCCTCGAGCGCCTACACCAAGGAGTTCCTCTACTCCCTGTCCAACACCGACCGCGAGGTCCTTCAAAAAGTCGATCTGGCGCTGCAGAGGATCGCCAAGGGAAAGTACGGCACCTGTCTCGAGTGCGAGGAGGAGATCGAGAGGAAGCGCCTCGAGGCGGTCCCCTGGGCGAGCTACTGCGTCACCTGTCAGGAGAAGGTCGAGAAGGGATTGATCTAATTTCGTGACGGGGGCGCGGCCTCCGGCGGGACTGCGATGAAGATCCGGACCGTTCTGTACCTGATGTTCGGGGCCGTCATCGTCGCCGTCCTGTCGATCCTGTACGTCACCAACCAGGCCGTCCTCGACAGCCGGCTCGTCCTGAGCCGCGGCATCCAGATGCCGGTCTGGTTCGCCCTGCTCCTCGCGAGCGGCGTGTCGATGCTCGTGCCCCTCCTGTTCGGCGTGCTCCGCGACCTGCGCCGCATGCTCGGGGACCTGACCGCGCGCCGGCAGGCCCGCTCGCGCCAGGAAGCGGAGGAGCACTACCTGCGCGGCGTGGAATCGATGCTGAACGGGCGCGAGGAGAAGGCCCTGGAGCATTTCGAGGCGGCGCTCCAGATCGACCCGAACCATTTCGACTCGCTCATCAAGGGAGGCGAGGTCCTGCGCGCCCTGCGGCGTCACGGCGAGGCGATCGAGTATCACCGTCGCGCGGCACGGGTGAAGGAGACCGACCTGCAGCCTCTCTACTCCCTGGTCGCCGACTACGAGGAGTCCGGGGCCCTCGAGAACGCCAAGGCGGTCCTGAACCGCATCATCGAGAAGAACCCGAAGCGCTCGCTCGCCGCCTGCCGCAAGTACCGGGCCCTGTGCATCAGCGGCGGGGAGTGGGAAAAGGCCTGGGAGATCCAGCAGAGCATCGAGAAGCAGCTCGTCGAGATGGGACGCTCGGCCAAGTCCGAGAAGAAGCACCACCTCGGCATCCGCTACATGCTGGCGCAGCGCCTGCTCGAGCAGGGCAGGACGCGCGAGGCGATCGGCATCCTCAGGCGGCTGGCCGGCATGGAGCCCTCGTTCGTCCCGGGGCACCTCGCCCTCGGCAAGGCGCTCCTGGCCCTGCACCAGCCCGAGGAGGCGGTCGACGTGTGGGAGAAGGCCTACGAAGCGACCGGCCACCCGGTGTTCCTGACGACCATCGAGGACCATTACCTTTCGCTGGAGCAGCCCCGCCGGGCCATCGAGGCGCTGAAGGCGGCGATCTGGAAGAGCCAGAAGGACATCATCCCCCGGTTCTTCCTGGGGAAGCTCTATTACCGGCTGGAGATGATCGACGAGGCGCTCCAGCAGTTTTCGCAGATGAAGGGCCGGGTCACCTACTTCCCCGCCCTGCACTATCACCTCGCGAAGCTCATGGAGCGCCAGGGGCACCTGCGCGAGGCGTTGAAGGAGCTCGAGCTCGTCCTGCGGCAGGCCGAGGTCCTGAAGGTCGAGTATGCCTGCGCCACGTGTTCGCGCAAGTATCCCGCCTGGACCGACTATTGCGACCGCTGCGGGGAATGGAACAGCGTCGCGGTCGACTTCCAGGAGGAGCGTCCGATCGAGGAGCTCGGCATCAGCACGGCGCCCGTCTACACCGCCGAGACGGGCGAGGTGTAGGGGATCCCGCGAGCCGATGCCGCCTCTCCTTCCCGCGGTCCTCATCGTCCTGGACGGCTGGGGACACAGCGAATCCACCGAAGGGAACGCCATCGCCCGATGCGCGCCGTCCTTCATGGGATGGCTCGGCCGCACCTATCCGACGTCCCTCCTCGAGGCCTCCGGGGAGTCGGTCGGCCTCCCCCGGGGGGTGATCGGCAATTCGGAGGTCGGCCACCTCTGCCTCGGCGCCGGGCGTGTCGTCCTGCAGGACCTGTCGCGCATCAACCGCGCCATTCGCACGGGGGAGTTCGACCGGAACCCGGTCCTCGCGGCGGCCTTCGAAGTGGCGCGCCGGCCGGGGGCGGCCCTCCACGTGATGGGCCTCCTGAGCGACGGCGGCGTGCACAGCCACGTCGATCACCTGGAAGCCGTCGTCCGCTCGGCGGGGGACGCCGGGGTGCGCCGCCTTTTCCTGCACGCGTTCATGGACGGGCGCGACACACCGCCCCAAAGCGGCGCGGAGCACGCGCGACGCGCCTCGGCCATGCTCGATCGCCTCGGCCTGGGACGGATCGCGACCGTGTCCGGCCGGTTCTACACCATGGACAGGGACACACGCTGGGACCGCACCGAGAAGGCCTGGCGCGCCGTCGCCCTGCGCGAGGGGCCGGTCTACCCGACCGCCGAGGCGGCGGTCCAGGCCGGCTACGACGCCGGCATCACCGACGAGTTCCTGGTCCCATCGATCATCGAGTCCGGCGCGGGTGGCCTCCCGGCCGGAGCATCGCCCCGGGGTGCCGATAGGGAGGCGCGCGTCCGCGACGGGGACGCCATCGTCTTCTTCAACTTCCGCGCCGACCGGGCCCGGCAGATCACGCGCGCCTTCACCGAGGACGACTTCCGGCCGTTCCCCCGGCCGTCGCGCCCGGCCCTGGGGACGTTCGTCTGCTTCACGACCTACGACCGGACCTGGCGGCTCCCGGTGGCCTTCCCGCCGCAGCACATCAAGGGGACGTTCGGCGAGGCGGTCAGCGACGCCGGCCTGCCCCAGCTGCGCATCGCCGAGACGGAGAAGTACGCCCACGTGACCTATTTCTTCAACGGCGGCGAAGAGCGCGCCTTCCCCGGCGAGGAGCGCTGCCTCGTTCCCTCCCAGCGCGGAGTCGCGACCTACGATCAGAAACCGGAGATGAGCGCCCGCGAGCTGACGGCGGAGGTCCTCAAGAGGTTGCAGGCCAGGCCGGCCCAGGCGATCGTCCTCAATTTCGCCAATGCCGACATGGTGGGCCACACGGGACGTCTCGAGCCGACCGCCGCCGCGTGCAGGGTGGTCGATGAGTCGGTCGAGGCGGTGGTCAGGGAGATCCTGCGTCTCGGGGGGCTCGCCCTGGTGACCGCCGACCACGGCAACGCCGAGCAGATGGTCGATCCGAAGACCGGATCCCCCCTGACCGCCCACACGATGAATCCGGTCCCGGCGCACGTCGTGGCGGCCGGCCTGGAAGGGAAGCGATCGAGAGCGGGCGGGCTGCTGTCGGACGTGGCGCCGACGATGCTGTCGCTCATGGGGCTCGAGGCGCCCGAAGAGATGGAGGGCCGGTCCCTGCTTCTGGAGCCTCGGGCTCCCTGACGGGTCCGGTTGCAAGGCTCGCTGCGCGCGTTCGGGCGCCTCGGCGGGGCGCTCCTCGCGTCGATCTTTCCCGCGGATTGCCTGCTGTGCGCGCGGATCCTGCCCTGGCGCCAGGAGGGAGGCGTCTGCCTCCCCTGCTGGCGCGTCCTGCCCTGGGCCCCCGGGCTCCGCCCCGCGAGCCATCCCCTGGATGCTCTCCTCTGGGCCGCCGACTACGAGGGCCCGGCCGGGCGCCTGGTGCGCGCCCTGAAATTCGAGGACATGGACGGATTGGCCCTGCCCCTGGGCCGGGAGACAGCCGCGCGTCTCGCCCCCCTCTTCGCCCTCCTGCGCCCCGAACTCGTCGTGCCGGTCCCCCTGCACTGGTGGCGGCATAGCCGCCGCGGCTACAACCAGGCCGGGCTCCTGGCGCGCGCCATCGCCCGTGGGACCGGCCTGCCCCTCTCCACCCGGGCGCTCGCGAGGCGACGCGCCGGCCGCCGCCAGCTCGGACTGTCGAGGCAGGAGCGCCTCGCATCCCTGGCCGGCTGCTACGCCGCCCGCGCCTCTCGCGTGCGCGATCGCAGGATCCTGCTGGTGGACGACGTGGTCACGACCGGCGCGACGCTGGAGGCGTGCGCGCGCGCGCTTCTCCGGGCGGGGGCCGCGGGCATCATCGGCTGCGCGTTCGCGCGCACCTCGAGGCTCTCCTGACACGCCGCGTCACCGCGGATCGATCATTCCCTCAAAGTCCTTGCCTGGTGCGGTGTCTGGTCGTATATGAAGGCGGATTCTGGAGACACATCCGTGTTCTGCTCGGGCTGCGGCGGCTCCATGGCCTCGATCAAGTATCTCACCATCCCCGTGGACTCCTGCGGCGACTGCGGCGGCACCTGGCTGGAGGAGGGGCGCCTCAAGTGGATCATCGAGATCGGCCCCAAATCGCTCCCGACCGACCGCGTCAAGGAGATGATGACCTTCAGCCGCGCCGCGCCGTCCTACCGGCTGGGGGACGATGAGACGCGCCGCATCGTCAAGTGCCCTTACTGCATCGGCATCATGCGCCCTGTCAATTATTCGGCGAATTCGGGGGTCGCCATCTACAAATGCATCAACGACCACGGCGTCTGGATCCCCAAGGACGGCATCGACCGCCTGGTGCTGTTCATCGACACCTGGGACAGGATGCTGCGCGAGAACGGCCCCTACTATGCCCACCTGGCACAGCTCGAGCGCAAGCGCTTCCTCAGGAAGCTGACCCTCTGACACGACCCGCGGCCCCGAAGCGCCAGGGGCTTCGCCGGGTATGAGGCCGGCTCCCGGCCGGGGATCGCTTGCGGCCCGTGGAGTTTGACAGTCCCTGGTTCCTGTCGTAGCATCTTTGACGGCCGCGCGGCCCCGTCGCCGCGCGTCGTGCTTTGTGGGGCCGCTCCGGCAGGTCTCCGGTACGCAGCCCCCGGTCATCGAACAGGTTGATGCAGGAAGAGGTGCGCGACATGACTGTCTGTCCTCTCGTGATGCGAACGGGTTCGGCCGCGAGGCGGGCCCGGGTTTCGGCTCCCCTGGCCCTGGCGATCGCGGGATCTCTCTGGGGCTTCTCCTCGCCGGCAAGGGGTCAGGACGGACCGAAGCTTTACGTCCACCTGGAGACTCCGGGCCGCTTTCAGTATTCCGGGGATCCCGTGCAGGTCTCGATCCTCTTCAAGAATGAGGGGAAGGCCCAGTGGGTCAACCCGGGCATCGACATCGAGGCGGGCCTGCAGATGTTCGACAGCGAGGGGACGAAGCTGGAGAAGGCCAAGGTCCCTCCTGCCGCGAGGGACGGGCAGCCGAAGGTCCTCGAGCCGAACGCCTTCTTCGGCAAGATCATCAACCTGAGCCAGCACTTTCCGAAGACGAGCGCGGTCGGCACCTACCGGATCACCTGGTCGGCGCCGGACATCCCCGAGCAGAGCCTGGCGACGCGCATCATCAAGAAATACGACCCGGCGCGGGACTACCAGGCGGTCATCGACACCGAGTTCGGCAAGGTCGTCATCGAGTTCTACCGGGACCTGGCGCCGTTCCATACGAAGAACTTCATCGACCTCGTGAACCTGGATTTCTATCAGGGCCTCCTGTTCCACCGAATCGTGAAGGGGGAGATGATCTTCGGCGGCTCCCCCACGGGTGACGAGCGGGGCTCTCCCGGCTACAACATGCCGCAGGAGCCCAACGGCCTCAAGGTCCTTCCCGGCGTGGTCGCGCAGGTGCGCAATTCCCAGACCGGCGCCGACGAGTCCGGCAGCATTTTCATGATCGCCGCCACGGCCCAGCCCGACCTCGATGGGCGGGTGACGGTGTTCGGCCGGGTGGTCGAGGGACTGGACACCGTCAAGGCGATCAGCAACCTGCCGACCACCGGCGGTCCGGCCCGCGCCGCCAGCCGTCCCATCAAGGACGTGACGATCAAGAAAATCGAGATCCGGGAAAAGAAGCCCGCGAAGAGCTCCTAGGGCCCGGACGGACGTGTGAGGTGAAGCGATGCGCGGATGGTGTGCCGCGCTCGTCGCGGCGGCGTTCCTGGTCGCCGGCTCAGGCGATGTCGCCGGGCCGCTCCAGGCCGGGACGGGCGCGGACGAACGGCGCCCCGCGGCTCCGGCGGCCCGCAAGACCGTCGACTACGACGCCCCGAACGAGCGCTGGCGCGAAGGGCCGGTCCGCTACCTGCTCGGCAAGGACGAGGACGACGCCTTCCGCGCCTTGAAGACCGACGAGGCGCGCTCCGAGTTCATCCGGACCTTCTGGGCCAGCCGCGATCCGATCGCGTCCACGCCCGAGAACGAGTACCGGGCGCTGTTCTATTCCCGGGTGGCCGAGGCCAGCCGCATCTTCACGGACTCCACGAAGCCGGGCTGGAAGACCGATCGCGGCAAGATCTACATCCTGCTCGGGCCGCCCGACGACTTCGAGCAGAAGCAGTTCCGGGATGAATTCGTCCCGGACGCGATCACCTGGACTTACCGCAACCGCGGTGCCGCCGGCATCGACTCCATGCCGATCGTCCGCTTCGTGAAGGACCAGACTGGCGAGTACCGCCTGTCGAACAACCTCGTCCTGAGCGGGTTCGAGAACCCCTTTTCCATCGCGTTTCAGATGCAGGCGATGCAGATGAAGAGCCTGCCGGAGCAGACGAAGGTCCTCGATACCATCGTCAGCGCCCGCGCCCTGTTCGACACCAGTCCGTTCCGCACGCACCGCGACTTCTTCCGTTCGACGGATGGCAACACCTTCGCCGTCCTCACCCTGGGGGTGAGGCCCGATCTGCTCCTGGAGGGCAGGCGGGAGAAGCCGGCGGGCGAGCCGGGCGCGGCCGCCGCGGCAGGCGCAGCCGATTCCGGGGTCGCGGCGGCTGGCGATCGCTTCGAGGTCGTGGCCCGCCTCGTGGGGGGACGGCCCGACCTGCCGACGTACGATTTCGCCGGCCCGTCCGAGCTCCGCGCCGGCGAGGAATCGGCTTCCAGCGATGCCGCAGGCTACCGGCTCTTCCAGGGCGGGCAGACCGTCCGGGCCGGCCCCTACACCGCCTTCTACGGCGTCGTCGATCGGTCGACCGGCGAGGTCTTCAGTTTCAAGGAACAGGTCGAGGTGCCCGATTTCCACGACGACCGCTTCCGGCTCAGCGGCATCACGCTGGCCAGCCGCCTGGAGCGGGTCGACCGGCCCGCCGCCGGCTACTCGACCCCCTTCGTCCTGGGCAGCCTCAAGGTGATACCGCGGCCCGATGACGTGTTCCACAACGGGGAGGACTTCGCGTTCTACTACCAGATCTACGGACCGGAGAACGATCCGATCGACGGTCGCCCCGATCTCGATCTCGAGTACCAGTTCTTCTCGGCACGCGACACCGGGCCGGGGGGGCTGGTCTTCGCGCCCCTCGGCAAGCCGATCCGCCTGACCCGGCAGAGAAGCCAGGTCCAGGGGTACACCGTTCCGATCAAGGACTGGCAGCGCGGCACCTACAGGCTGAAGGTTCAGGTGACCGACAACGTGGGCGACCGGCAGTCCATCGAGGAGGTCTCATTCCGCGTCCTGTGAGGACGCGACGGTTCCCCGCCGGGCTCAGGGTCGTGGCCCTGGGCGGCGGCACCGGGCTGCCCGTGGTCCTGCGCGCCCTGAAGCGGGAGATCGCGGCCTGCGGGGGGGCGCTCACCGGCATCGTCACGGTGACCGACGACGGCGGCAGCAGCGGGCGCCTGCGGCGCGATT
Source organism: Candidatus Polarisedimenticolia bacterium (assembly GCA_036001465.1). Classification (NCBI taxonomy): domain Bacteria; kingdom Pseudomonadati; phylum Acidobacteriota; class Candidatus Polarisedimenticolia; species Candidatus Polarisedimenticolia bacterium. Next base: position 35,672 of record DASYUH010000014.1, on the reverse strand, counting down.
ACAACGTCCTCCCGGTGGGGGACATCCGCAACTGCCTCGTGGCCCTGTCGGAGAACGAGCCCTTGATGTCGGCCCTGTTCCAGTACCGCTACCGTGGCCGGGGCGGACTGGCCGGCCACAGCGTCGGCAACCTGATCCTGACGGCGCTGGCCGACTGCCGGCGCTCCTACCTGAAGGCGATCGAGACCTCCGGGGAGGTCCTGGCGATCCGCGGACGGATCCTCCCGGCCACCCTCGAGAACGTGGTCCTGCGGGCCCGCCTGGCCGACGGGCGGATGGTGAGCGGGGAATCGCGCATCTCGGCGAGCCGCTCGCCGATCGTCCGGATCGCGACGTCGCCGCCGGCCCCGAGTCCGGCCCCGGGCGTTCTCGCCGCCCTGCGCGGGGCCGATCTCATCGTCCTCGGCCCGGGAAGCCTGTTCACCAGCCTCCTGCCGAACCTCCTGGTCCGGGGCGTCGCCCAGACCATCGCCCGCTCGCGCGCCCTGCGGGTCCTCGTCGGCAACATCATGACCCAGCCGGGCGAAACGGACGGGTTCGCGGCGGCGGACCACCTCGAGACGATCCGTCGCGTGGCCGGGCCGGGCCTGATCGATGTCTATCTCGCCAGCGGCGGGCCGATTCGCCCCGCCCTGCGCCGGCGTTACGCCCGGGAGAGGGCCCACCCGGTTCTCTGGTCGCCCGCGGCGGTGCGCCGGCTTGGTGTGACACCGGTGCTGCGCGACCTGGTGCAGGAGGATCCGCTCGTCGCCAAGGTGCGCCACCACGAGGGGAAGCTCGCCCGCGCCCTGCTGTCGCTCCTGCGCCGGCGCGCTTAGGCTCCTAGTAGAATGGCGCCCCGATGCGACTGAACCTGAGCGACGAACCGCTCACGGCGGAGCTCCTCTCCGAATCCCTGAACCGCTCGGAGACTGCCCTCATCGGCGTCAACGGCACGAGCATGCACCCGACCCTGCAGATGGGCTGGCGCGTCTACGTGCGTCGCGCCACGGGGGCCGATCTGAAGGTCGGCGAAATCGCCGTGTTTCGCGGCGAGCGCTACCTGACGATTCACCGGCTCGTCTGGAAGGAAATGGACGGGGATGGGACGCGCCTGGTCTTCCGGGGCGACTACAACCGGGTGCGGGAGCGGGTCCCCGAGTCGGCGGTGATCGCCAGGGTCGTGGCCGTCGAGATGCCGGGGCGCAGGAAGGGGATGGAGCGCGTGGTCTCCGTCGAGACGGACCTCCTCGCGCGCTTCTATCGCGTCGCCTACGGCCTCTCCCGCCTTCTTCGTCCAATCCTGCCGCCGCCTCGCGCTCCGGGGGCCCCGATCGGCCGATTCGGCCGCGCCGCCCGGGCCGCTTTTGCCGGCATCGAGCGGATTCTTGGCCTGTTCCTTCGCGAGCGCCGCTGACCGGGCGCGCGCCGCGACGGAGACCTCCCGAAACGCCCGCCGACGTGCGTAGGCCCACCGACTTCAGGGCAACGTCAACCTCCTGACGAGCTCCGCCCGGGAAATCGTCCACGATCGGCTGCTCGAGCACGAAAAATGCGCTCCACTTCCTTGACTCTCGATCATCGAAATTTATATTAACCCGTTGTATTGAGCATGATTTCCAGCACGATCCGCGCGGAGGAGCCGGAGGCATGAAGAACATCCTGGTTGCCGAGGACGACAGGACCCTGCGCGACGGGCTCGTCCAGTCGATGAGCAAGAGCGGCTACAAGGTCCAGGTCGCCCAATCCGGCAAGGACGCCCTCGAGAGAATCGAAAAGCAGGTTTTCGACCTGGTGATTTCCGGCCATCGGATCGGAGGGGCCGACGGCCTCGAGATCCTGCGCAAGGCGCGCTCGACGAATGCCGGCACCCTGGTCATCGTCACAGGCGAGAACGGGTCGGGCGCGGTGGAGGCGATGCGATCCGGCGCCTTCGACTACGTGCAGAAGCCCCTGTCCCTCGAAGCGATCGAGATGAAAGTGCAGCGGGCCATGGAGCACCAGAGGCTGGTCGTGAGGCTCAGCTCGATGACCGAGCCGCACGCCGATCCGTCCGACCGCTACGGCCTCGTCGGGCAGTCGGCCGCGATGCGCGAGATTTTCAAGATGATCGACAAGGTGGCCGCCTCGAACGCGACCGTCCTGATCCAGGGCGAGACCGGCACGGGCAAGGAGCGCGTCGCCGAGGCGATCCACCGGAACTCCCCCCGCCACGACGCGGCCTTCGTGCGTATGAACTGCGCCTCGCTCCCCGACAACCTGCTGGAGAGCGAGCTGTTCGGCCACGAGAAGGGCGCCTTCACCGGCGCCGACCAGATGCGCATCGGGCGATTCGAGATGGCCAACGACGGCACCCTGTTCCTCGACGAGGTCGGGAACATGAGCGCCAACACCCAGGCCAAGGTGCTGCGCGCCATCCAGAACCAGGAGTTCGAGCGCCTCGGCGGCAACCGGACGATCAAGGTCGACGTGCGCATCGTCGCCGCGACCAACATCAATCTCGAAGCCGCCATCAAGGAAGGCCGCTTCCGCGAGGACCTGTTCTACCGCCTGAACGTGGTCAACATCATGGTGCCGGCGCTGCGCGAGCGCGTCGAGGACATCGTTCCTCTGGCCGAGCACTTCATCAAGCGCTTCGCGCGCGAGCTCCGCCGCCGGGTCACCGGCTTCTCGGCCGACGCGGTCAAGAGCCTCCAGGAATACCGCTGGCCCGGCAACGTGCGCGAGCTCGAGAACAGCATCGAGCGCGCCGTCCTGATGTGCGAGGGGGACTCCGTCCGCTCCGCCGACCTGACCCTGCTGGACCGCGAGCACTCCATCGGCATGACCCCCGCGCTCGCCGCCGACCTGCTGAACCTGGAGGCGCTGGAGAAGACCGCCCTGCTCGAGGCCCTCAAGCGCAGCAACTGGATCCAGAAGGAAGCCGCCAAGCTCCTGGGTGTCAGCAGCCGGGTGATGAACTACAAGGTCCACAAGCACGGCATCACCCACGACCGCTGGAGCAAGAACCGCAACTAGACCCGAGTAGGGGGCCGGGACCGGCCGCATGCCCGCGCCGGCTCCCGGAAGTCCGCCTCCCTCCGATTCCCGCCCTGGGATACCATCTCCGTCCATGGCGGTCTATCTCACCGAGGACGACGTCGGCCGTCTCCTGACGATGCCGGCATGCATCGAGGCGGTCGAGCAGGCGTTCCGCCAGTGGGCCCGGGGGCAGGCGGACTGCCGGCCCCGCGCGCGGGCGGCGATCCCCGGCGCGATGCTGCATTCCCTGTCCGCCGGCTCGGCCACCTGGGAGCGGCTCGCGGCCAAGGTCTATGCCACCTCTCGAGCGGCCGCGCGCTTCGTGGTCCTGCTGTTCGACGGGCGGACCTCGGCCCTGCTGGCGATCATCGAGGCGGACCGCCTCGGGCAGACCCGCACCGGCGCCGCGACGGGCGTGGCGACGCGGCGCCTGGCACGCGTCGACGCGGCCTCGCTCGCGATCATCGGGACCGGCTGGCAGGCGCGCAGCCAGGCGCTGGCCGTCGCGACGGTGAGACGGCTCCAGACGATCCGCGCCTTCGGCCGCGACCGGGACCGCCTGCGCGAGTTCTGCCGCGAGACCGAGGCGGCCACGGGCGTGGCGGTGACCCCGTGCTCCGCGGTCGAGGAGGCGATCGAGGGCGCCGGAATCGTCGTCTCGGCGACCTCCTCCGGCACCCCGGTCATCCGGGGAGCCTGGCTCCGACCCGGGATGCACGTCAACGCGGTCGGCAGCAATCGCGCCGAGCGGCGCGAGCTGGACGACGAGTCGGTGAGGCGCTCCGATCTCATCGTCGTCGACTCGATGGAACAGGCCCGCCTGGAGGCCGGCGACCTCCTGGCGCCGGGGACCGGCCCGGCCGGGACCTCCGCGCTGGAGCGGGCCGTGGAGCTGAAGGACGTGCTCGGCGGCGCGCACCCCGGGCGCCGGGACGAGCGGGAGGTGACCCTCTTCAAGTCCCTGGGAATCGGGCTGGAGGACCTGGCGGCCGCCTCGGTCGTCTACGACCGGGCCGTCGAGGCGGGCGCCGGGCGCGCGCTGGCGGCCCGGTGACCGGCGTCCGCGCGCGGATCCAGGCGATCCTCCTCGACCGGTTCCATCCGACGCGTCTCGAGATCCGCGACGACAGCGCACAGCACGCCGGTCACGCCGGGGCCGCCGCGGGAGGCGGCCACTTCGACATCCTGATCGTGTCGGCGGAGTTCGAAGGAAAATCCCTGCTCGACCGTCACCGCCTGGTGAACGAGGCGCTTCGTGACCTCATCGGCAGCGAGATCCACGCGCTCGGGTTGAAGACCCGGGCCCCTTCCGAGTGACCTAGGCTCCCAGCGCCTGAAGGTGCGCCTCGACCGAGGCCTGGAGCGCCTTCAGGTCATAGCCTCCTTCCAGGAGGGAGACGATCCGCCCGCCGCAATGCCTCTCCGCGGCCTCCCGCAGGATCGACGTCATCGCCGCGTACCCCTTCTCCGTCAGGTCCATCCCGGCGAGCGGGTCGTCGCGGTGGCCGTCGAAACCGGCCGAGATCAGGATCGCCTCGGGCTGGACGCGGTCGATCTCCGGGCGCAGGACGGTCTGGAACACCTCGATGTATTCGGCGTCGCCCGATCCGGCCGGAAGAGGGTAGTTCAAGGTGAAGCCGGCGCCGCGCCCGCTGCCGGATTCGCGCGCCGAGCCGGTGCCGGGATAGAAGGGGAACTGGTGGGTGCTGAAGTAGAAGACCGTGGGGTCCGACTCGAACAGGTGCTGCGTGCCGTTGCCGTGGTGCACGTCCCAGTCGACGATCAAGACGCGCCCGAGGCCGTGCGTGTCTTGAAGATGCCGCGCCGCGAGGGCGATGTTGTTGAACAGGCAGAAGCCCATCGCGCGGCCCGCCTCGGCATGATGGCCGGGGGGGCGGGTGCAGACGAAGGCGGAGCGGGCCCTCCCCGTGGCGACCGCGTCGCAGGCCGCCAGGGCGCCTCCCGCCGAGAGCAGGGCGGCCCTCCAGGATCCGGACGAGACCGCCGTGTCGGGGTCGAGCTGCACCGGAGCCCGCTCGCACGCCCGGCGGATCGCCTCGATGTACGCCGGTTCGTGGACCCGGGCGATGCGATCGATCGGGGCGGGGTCGGGGCGGAGGACGAGCAGCCGATCGAGCAGGCCACGGCGCGCCAGGTGATCGCGGATGGCCTGGATCCGCTCCGGCCGCTCGGGGTGGCCGGGCCCGTTGTCGTGCTCGAGGCAGTCCTCGTGAAAGACGAACGCGACCGGCGCTTTCTGCTCCATGGGGGGGCCCGGCACTCCTACCGCTCGAACAGGTCCTGCGCCTTGACGATGCCCACGCGCTCGCGGTTGATCGGCAGGGGGAAGGCCTCGATCTCCTTATCCTCGGCGAGCAGGGTCTCGCTCGTCGTGGGGGTCTGGTAGGTGATGGGCGTCGGCCGGCCCGACAGGAGGGTCTCCTTCACCGCGGCGGCGTCCGGGGTCACGATGGCGACCGCCAGGTTTCTTCCCTGCAGGTGGCGCTTGACGGCGGCGTTGACGTCCTCGACCTTGAGGCGCGGCAGCTCGTCCTGGATGCGGTCGATGAAGCTGGGGAAGCCGTAGAAATCCGAGTCCATCCGGTAGCCCAGCCGGCGGCTGAAGTTCTGGGTCCACAGGCGCGAGACGTTCAGGACGTACTTGCGGGTCGCCTCGAAGTCGGCGGCGCTCATTCCCGAGTCCACGAGCCTCTGCAGCTCGCGCACCGCCTGCCGCAGGGCGAACAGGGCGTTGGGATGCTCCACGGGACGGATCCAGATGCTGAAGAACTGCTGCCGGCGCGACAGGTTGGGTAGCGGCAGCGTGCTGCCGCCGTCCTGGACGAAGTGTTCGATGTACGAGTAGTCCCCGTAATTGAGGCCGCGCTCCCCCCTCATTTTGTTCATGAGGCGGCCGTTGAACGTGCGGTGCTCCCCCAGGTACGAATTGGCGACCAGGAGGGCGTAGAAGTCCCTGTCGGAGCGTGTCACGGCGATGGGGAACCCGAGGGAAATCGCCGTGGCGGAGGCGGGCTTCTCGACGAGCAGCACCTCCACACCCTGGATCGGCCGCGGCTTCGGCAGCGCGGCGCGACGCGGCCCGCCCGGCGGGAGGGCCGTGAAATCCTTCTTCATGGAGACGATCAGGGACTCCGGGTACCCGCCTGCCACCCCCAGAACGGCGTTGCCCTGCGTGTAGCACCTGAGGTAATGAGCCTTCACGTCCTCCAGGGTGATCGCCTTCAACCCCTGAACGGTGCCGCTATCGGGCAGCCGGTACGGGTGGCCTTCGTACATCAGGTACCCGAGCGCCGCCTTGCCGAGCCCCTCGTCGTCGTTGCCGCGCAGGCCGGTGGTGAGCCCGGCCAGCAGAAAGTCGCGACTGCGCTGGAAGTCCGCCTCGTCGAAGCGCGGTCGCAGCAGGACGCCCGTGAGGAGCCCGTAGTAGTCCTTCAGGTGATCGCGGTGCGCTTCGCCCACGAACGTGGTCGTCTCGCGATCGAACCGGGGCGTGATCGTCGCGGCCATCGGGTAGAGGCGATCGGTCAGCTCGCGGTAGGTCATCTCACGCGTACCGCCCTCGCCGATGGTCAGGGCGGTGAGGGCGTTCAGCCCCTCCTTCCCAGCCGGATCGTCGATCGACCCGCAGCCGAACTGGATCCGGAACGCCGTCAGGGGAGAGGCAGGGGCCGGCAGGAGGATCGTCCTGACGGCGCCGTCCTTCGCCGGGTTCGAGGTGGGCTTCATCGGCTTCGTCTCCTTGGAGTCCGCCGGCTGGATCGCCAGGACGCAGGCGATCGCGGCTGCCAGGGCGGAAAGAGCCACGGAGTGCCGGCGCGCGCGGCTCACTGGCCCGCGCCGACCACGCCCGGCTTGTGGGCGAGCGTCACGACCGTCCGACCCGATCGCACGAAGTACTTGCGGGCGGCGGCGCGCACGTCTTCGGGAGTGAGACGATCGTAGGATGCGTACACCCTGTTCACCGCCTGGGGGTCGTTCGCCACCGCGACGTAGTGGGCGAGGCTCCGCGCCACCGAGCCGGCGGCGTCCAGGCTCATGGCGAAGGCGTATTTCATGTGCGACTTCACCTTCTCGAGGCGATCGGCGGCGATCGGTTTCGCCTGGAGCTCCTCGAGGGCGGCCGTGATCGCCGCCTCGACGTAGGCCACGCGCTCCGGCTTCTTCACCCGGGTGGCGATCTCGAACATGTACGGATCGATGTGGTCCTGGGCCCCTCCGAACAGCACATCGACCTCCTGCTCGTCCACCACCAGCTTCTGGTAGAGGGGGGACGACTCGGAGAACAGCAGCTGGGAGACCAGGTCGAGAGCCGGCAGATCCGTCCCCGTGTCCGAGAACGCCGGGCCGTGGTAGCCGACGTAGAGGTACGGCTGAGTCGGGTTGGGCCACGCGACCTCCACCCGCAGCTCGTCCGGCTGCGGCGGCTCGGATGGGACCTGGGCGCGGTAGCTGCCGCGCTTCCAGGCGCCGTAGTGCCGGCGCGCCATCCCCGCCAGCTTCTTCGGGTCGACGTCGCCGACCACCAGGAGCGCGCAGTTCTCCGGCCGGTAGAAGCGGTCGAAGAACTGCCTGCTGTACGCGAACTGGTTCGGCATGTCCTGGACGTCCCTCAGGAATCCGATCGTCGAGTGCTTGTAGGTGTGGGTCCCGAAGGCGGTGTCGCGCAGCTTCTCGTTCAGCGTCTGGAACGGGTCCGAGGCGCTCTTGTTGTATTCGCCGAGCACCGCCCCCGCCTCTTTCTTGAAGATCTCCTCCGAATACTTGAGGTGCATGAACCGGTCGGACTCGAGGACCATGATCGTTTCGAGCGCCGACGCCGGCGCCAGGATGTGATAGGCCGTGTAGTCGTCGGTCGTGAAGGCATTGTGGTCCGCGCCGAGCTCCTTCAGGATCGCGTTGTAGCGCTCCGGCGGGCACGTCTCGGTGCCGCGGAACATCAGGTGCTCGAAGAAATGCGCGAACCCGGACTTGCCGGGCTCGATCTCGTTGCGCGAGCCGGCGCGCACCACCGTCCAGTAGGCGATCAGGCCCGGGCTGTCGAACGGAACGGCCACGACCTTCAGCCCGTTGTCGAGGACGGTGACCTGCGTGGGATAGGGAAAGATCTTCGAGCCGCCCTTCGGCGCCTCGCCGCCCCAGGCGGTCAGGCGCGCGCCGAGGATCACGGCGGTCAGGGCGACCGCGAGCTTCAGCACATCCGGCATCGGGAGTCTCCTGCGCGACGCGGCCGCGTGGCCGCCGGCCACGTGCGTCGCGTCCGTCATGTTAGCACACGGTCAGCGGGGCCCCGGGACGCCGGCGGGAACGCCCGCCCGTCGGGCGATCCCGACGACGTTCGGCACCGGCCAGGCGACCCGGTTGTCGTCGTCCTCGGAGAGCCCCGACTCGTAGCTGCCGATCCACTCGTGCTCCTCCCCGCCGCTCCGCACGTACAGCTGCGCCTCCGGGCCCCCCTCGGCGTACTGCATCCGCGACAGGCCCAGCGGCAGGTCCTTCAGGATGCCGATCAGGTCGTGCACGCTGTAGGGCGAGCGCACGTGGACGAACAGCACCCGACCCCGATCGTCGGTGCCGATCGCCGCGGCGCTCCAGCGACGCGGCTGCTGGCTCCAGACGTTCTCCCCTTTGCACGACAGCATCCGGATGCTCTGGACCAGCGTCCCGTAGCGCCCGCGCAGCGCCTCGAAGTCGTCGCACTCCCGATCGATGATCAGGACGGGCGCGGCCTTGTCGTCTTTCGGCTCGAAGGCGAGGATCGCCCGGTCCTTCGAGAGCCTCCCGTTGTTGGTGTGGATCGAGGTCCGCATCAGGGACACGCTGGTCCGGTGGTCGGCCTGATACATGCTGGCGTTGATCGCCCCCGCCAGGCCGCCCCGGAGGGACCACTCGCGCGCCGTCAGCGCCCTCCCCTGCCCCGGGGCCGAGGCGTTGAGCAGGCGCAGCTCGAATCGCAGAGGATCGGCGCGCAGCACACGCACGATCGAGTCGCCGCGATCGGAGCGGCGGGGGGAGAGGAACTCTCCGAGATCGAGGCCGGGCTCGAGCGACCGCCAGGCCGCGGTCGGATCGACGGAAGGGAGGCCGGGGGCGGCCGCGGGCCGGTCGAAGGGGACTGCCAGGCCGGCCGCGACCGCGAGGGCCACCGCCGCCGAGAGGGCCCGCAGCGCCGGCCTCATTCCGTGGAGACGATCGCCTCGGCCTCGATCTCGACGAGCATCTCGGGGGAGATCAACCGGCTCACCTCGACCATGCTGGTGGCCGGCCTGACCGCTCCGAAGCACTCACGGTGCGCGCGGCCGATCGCCTGCCAGTCGTCGATGCGGGTGACATAGATGCGGGTGCGCACCACGTCCTCGAGACGGGCGCCGGCCCGCCGCAGCGCCGTCTCGATGTTCCGGAGGGTCTGCACGGCCTGGGCGTGCGGGTCTCCGGTCCCGACGACGCGTCCGTCCCGATCGGTGGCCGTCGTCCCCGAGACGTACACATGGCGCCCCACGCGGACCGCCCGGGCGTAGCCCACCAGCGGCTCCCAGGGCGTTCCTGTCGCAACGCTGATCCTCGGCTTCACAGCGACCTCCGGAACACCCACTGCGATTTGACCACCTCGTACCCCAGCTTCTCGTAGAACGGCCTGGCCTCCATCCTCCGCACGTTCGAACGGATGCGCATCACGGAGTAGCCGCGCCTCCGCGCCCATTCCTCTGCCGCGAGGACGAGGCCCTTGCCGGCGCCCCGCCGTCTCGCGGAGGTCTCGACGACCAGGCCCACGATCTCCGCGAACGCGTCCGAAACCAAAAAGCGCCGACCGCAGACGTGGATCCAGCCGACCATCCGGCCGCCCGCCTCCTCGGCCGCCAGCAGGGCGGCGTCGGGATCGTCCGCGAGCGCGCGGAACCGGCGTTCCATCGCGTCCGCCGTCGCAGGGTATCCCAGCTGATCGGACAGACGCGCCGCCGCGTCCGCGTCGCGGGCCGTCATCGGTCGTACGACCATATCGCCCGCCTCCCTTTCGCGTCGGGAGCGCGCGCCGGTCACTCGGCGGTGGTCGGGTCGATCACCGCGCCGATGCGCGACACGCGGTTCGCCGGGAAGCCCCCCGCCTGCGCGTGCTTCCTGACCATCTCCTCGTTGGGCGCCACGTACACGCAGTAGACCTTGTCGGCGGTGACGTAGCTCTCGACCCACTGAATCTGCGGCCCCATCTCCTTGAGCACGCCGCAGGACTTCTGCGAGATGGCGCGCAGCTCCTGGGGCGACAGCTTCCCCGCTCCCGGAATCTCCCGTTCGATCAGAAACTTGGGCATGGCATCCCTCCCTGGCCGGGGCGCCTTCCCCGGCGCCCTGGACGTCCCAGTATAAATCGGCGGTCCGCCGCGGCGACGGCGTGATGAGCAGTCCGGGCTACCCGCCCCCGGGCACTCTCGACAGGCGCCGATAGGCCCGGACCGGAGTCAGGATGACCCAGAGGGCGAGAAGCGCCAGGGTCCATCCCAGCTTCCCGCTCTCCAGCCGGCCCCCCGCTGTCAGGTTCGCCCGGATCACCAGCTGCGTCCCCAGGAGCATGAACAGCAGGACGCCGACGGCGCACCATCCAACCATGCCCTGAAGATAGCCCAGCGCCTCGTCCCGCCTCTCGGCCGACAGCCAGTAGTCCCGGTTCGGGAGGTTGATGGCGCGCTCCGGCATCCGCTTCAGAACGCTTGCCAGGATGAACAGGGCCCCCGCCGTCAGGAGCAGGGACGCCAGGTAGATCGCGAAGAAGGTCAGGCGCGACGACCAGCCGTTCGGAGCGCCGTCCAGCCCGAAGTGCGACGCCATCGGGTCCGGGAGGAGGGGGTAGTAGTAGGCGATCTGCGCGGAGACCAGAGCCGCCAGGAGCAGGAACGCGAGCGAGGCCCCCTTCACCCCTTCACCCGCCGCCGTGCGGCCGGTCGTCTCCCGGCCGCGACGATCACCCCGGCGCCGCACCGCGCCACGGCGTCGTCATGGCTCATCCGCCTGGCGCGTGCCAGCACCTCGTTCGGGACCCAGCGCGGGTACGGAGTGACCCGCACCCGGTGCCGGCCCTGCTTCGTGTGCTCCTCCCGGATCGCGGCGAGCCCGCGCCTCGGAAGGGTCCCGGACAGGCGCGCCAGCGCCGGCCACACCCGCCGGTGCACGAAGGTCACCTTGCCGCCGACAAGCCGGCAGACCAGGATCTGCCTCGAGTCGGATACGGCGTTGAAGATGCGGTACATGTCCTGCGCCTTGGGGTGGGACCACCAGCTGCCCCGGAAGGGACCGCCCCCGATCGTCTCGGCCAGGCTCGGCACGGGGCCCCGCGCCGCCATCAGCACGATGCCGTGCTTCTTCACGAATGCCAGGGCGGCCCGCGCGTCCATCTCCATCCTCCATCGTGGCCCGCCGGACGACCCGACCATCCGGGCTAGGGCCGCGAGTTGCCGTTGTCCATGTCGGACACGATCAGCCAGCGGCCGTCCTCGCCCCGGCGCAGCGTCAGCGTGAACTTCCCGATGTCCGGCTCACCCGCCCGCCTCGCGAACCCCCCGATGATGTACCCCAGCGAGCCCTCCGTCGCGAAGGCCACCGCGCGGAGCGAAAGGGGTCCGCCCTGCCCCTCGTAATGCGTCCGGATCGCGTGGCGGCCCCGGACCGGAGGCGCCCCGTTCGAGAGGACGAAGCCGTCCTCCGCGAAGAGCCCGGCCAGGGCCGCGGCGTCCTTGCTCCTCCACGCGGCTTCGTAGTCGGCGAGCACGCGCGCCAGCGCCGCCGGCAGCCTGACGCTCGGGAGTTGCGCCCGCTCCGCCGGCGGGGCGGAGACCTGCGTCGCCGCCGCGTCCAGGCGGAGGGCCGGCGGATCCAGGATGGCGTGCGCCAGGCCGCTCGCGATCAGCAGAATGCCGGTCACGATCAGGATCGATCGGGCCGTCCGCTCCATCGGATCACCCTCCGGTTTCCACGGGTGTCGCACCTCCAGGATCGCCACAGCATCCCGCCAGCCGATCGGCCGGCCAGGGGAGCTGCCGCTGGCGACGACGAGAATCTCGAGGACCACCCAGACGACCGCCCAACCCAGCATGAGCCGGAGAATCCGTGGCGCCGCCGACCGATAGCGTGACCTCGCCGCTGGAATGCGACGGCGAGACGGCGCACTCCGCCGTCGGGCGGCCTCCCCTCAGGGCGATCCAGAGGGGGGCTCTCCTGCCAGCGCATCGTAGCCCCGTCCCTTGAACTGCAGGATGCAGAAGCCGTTTCCGAAGGGATCCGCCAGGCGGGCCAGGAGTCCCCATGCCCGCTCCTCGATCGTTCCTTCGAGCGTCGCGCCCGCCGAGACGGCCCGGGCGACCGCCGCCTCGATGTCCTCGACCGCGAGATCGAGATGCACCGGGGTCCAGTGGCGGCGGTAGTCCCGCCCCGCCGTCGCCGCGGCGAAGGGAGGCGTCCCCCCTGGACTGGCGAGGAGGTAGATCGGAGACGAGGCGCCGAGCATCTCGCGCGCGTCCGCACCCAGGCGCCGCCCCGGCTTCAGTCCCAGCCCGTCGGCATAGAAGCGGAGGCCCTTCTCGAGATCATCGACGTCGATGTTGACCAGGAGGTCCGCCACGCTCCGAACTCCTCCGGACCGACCGGCTCAGCGCCTTCGCGCGATCGCATCCACGCTGAAGCGTCCCGATCCCCGGCACGCGATGTACAGAAAGACGAAACAGTAGAGGACCGCGAGCTCCCCCTTGTTGATGATGGGCCAGAAGCCGTTCGGCGCGTGCGCCATGAAATAGGCGACCGCCATCAGCCCGCTCGAAATGAACGCGGCATGGCCGGCGAACAGGCCCAGGGCCACCAGGACGCCCCCGAAGAACTCGATGAACCCGGCCGTGGCCATCAAGGGGTTGGAGAGCTGGCTCTGACCTCCGAGCGCGCCGAAGAGCTTCTGCGCCCCGTGGCAGGCCAACAGAAACCCGGCCACCAGGCGCAGGAGCGCGTAGGCCCATTCCGAGTACTTTCCCAGCCACCGGTCCATCATCGACCTCCTTGGTTAGGTCGTGCCGCGAAGCGCTGAAGCAGGAACGCCAGACCTCCCATGATGCCGACGAGCATGTCCCCCAGGGTGTCCTCCAGCCCGAGCTGCGCCCTCGTTCCCAGCCACCGGTCCGACAGGTATTCGGCGAATTCCCAGAACACCGCCGCGGCGCAGGTCAGGCCGAAGACCATGACGCCCAGACCCGTCAGACCGATGGTTCCGAGCGGGCCGGACTGCGACGCCAGGACGGCCGCCCTCCAGAGGAAGTAGGCGATGGCGATCCCCCCCAGGAAATGCATGGCCACGTCGGTGGGCGGGTAGGCCACGTACAGGAAGAGCACGCGCGATGCCACGACGTGAAGGCCGAAGACTCCGAGCGGCGCCCACCCCGCCTCGATCAGAGCGGCGACGAGCCAGTGCTCCCTGATTCTCAGTGCCCGGGCCCCCCCGGTGCGTCCGGCCTCGAACTCAAAAGGCGGCCGGAGTATAGCGCAGGCTGCCCGCCGGCCTCATCTCGCCTCCTTCGCGGTCGGACGGTGCTCCATCGCCCACCTCACCGCTTCGTCATAGTCCCGGAAGACCTTGACCAGCGTCGCCGGGTGTTCGCGGTGCACCTCGAACATGCGCGACAGACCGAAATCCACGTCCCGGGCGGTCACGAACGCGACCCTGGGAGGCGGAGCCGGCGGCTGGCTCTCGAGGATGAACCGGGCGAGCGCCTCGATCTCCGGGGGGTGGACATCGAGCCGCGCGGACCGGAAGTCCCAGACAACGGGACGTCCGGTGCAGTCCGGGTTCGCCCAGTACGCCGCGGCCCCTTTCCGGGCATCGGTGGCATTCAGTATGCCGGAGCAGGTGCCGATGACCACACCCGATCCAGGATCCATGTGCAATGAGAACGGCATAGGTCCCTCCCGTCAAGCGTCACGCGCGCGAGCCCAGCGAATGACCGGCCCCATCCATTCGGACAGCGGCCGGTAGAGAAAGCCGTGGTGAAGCCCGGTGTCGATTCGAACCTCCGCGTGACGGCCCACGTCGCTGGCGCGCGCGAAAAGCCGAGCGCAGCTCTGCTCGAGCTCGTCGCTGGCTTCGAAGATGGAGAGCACTTCGCCATGCAGACCGCTGCCGAGCTCCAGCGTCTCCTCGTCACAGCTGCCCATGAACACGTAGCCGATCTCCCGTGCCGCCAGCCGATTCGACACGAGCATGGCGATGAAGCCCCCCATGGACGCACCGACGATCGTGATCCGCCGGGCCGGGACGCCCGCCTCGAGCAACCGCTCGACCTGCCCTGCGACCCGGCCGGCGTAGGCCGATGGCTCCGTTCCCCGCGGACGAGGCTCGCTGATGACGACGAGCCCCGCCTCGGCAAGCCCCTTCGGGATGGCATCGTACTCGTAGGGCCCATACTTCGGGCTCACCGCCCCCCGACCCTGCTCCTGCACGATGCGGCCGTGAAGATAGAAAAGGTACGTCGCGCCCGAGTCGGGCTTCGCCGGCGGCTCGGCCAGGATCCGGCCCGGGCCCCTGGCCGGGGTGCTGGCCGTGCCTGCCCGGGGGACCGTGCCGCCCGCGGGCGGGCCAGCCAGGAGCGCCAAAAGCCCCATGGCTCCCAACAGGTTGGTCGGCGGCCCCATCGTCATTCCCTATCCTCGCGGCAACGAGGGCTCGAGGCCGAACAGCCGCCGGACCGGCTCCCTCTGCAGGACGATGATCGTGAGCACCCCGAGGACCGTGCCGAACGGCATGAAGATGCACGCCACGGCCGCCATGACCAGACAGAACGTGTGGTGCCGGCGACTCGACAGGCTCCGGCCTGCCAGCACCAGGCCCAGGGCAAACGTCAGCACGACCGCCACGAGGAGGGAGCCGGCGGCGATGATCGCCCAGCCGATGACCCTTGCATCCGCTTTCTCACCGGCGCCGTCGTTCCCGCCGCGGAGCATGAGGGCCCCCATGCCGATGTAGATCAGGGGCACGATCGCCAGCATGCAGGAGAGACCGGCCACCACGTAATGGAAAATCGACAGCAGCCGCAGGTGCTCTTCATCCCGTGTCAACGGGCCCCCCGCCGGCCGGCGCCCGGGGCCTTCCTGGACGAAAGGGCCACGAGGACCAGCCCTCCGACCAGGATCGAGCCCATGCCGAACAGCTCCCCCTTGTGCCTCAGATCGTCGGCCACGGTCAGGAAGCCCACGATCGCGGAGATCACCAGCAGCCCCCCGAGCAGCCTCATCCCATGTGCCACCATGCGTCTCCTTCGTTTTACAGGTATCCCAGCCACCAGTCCTTCCTCCTGGCCTTGATGCCGGCAAACCAGCGGCATGCGTAATAGAGCATCACGATGGCCACTGCCCAGACAAGGTAAAGGAGCGGCAGGCTCCACGTGTACCCCTCGGGCGGCGGGGGATTCCCCATCGGATGGTTGGCGAAGAGCCAGGGGCTCACCTCTCCCAGGCGGATCCTGGACACCAGGAGCGCGAGCGCGTGAATCAGCGGGATGTGGAGCACGTAGAAGAACGCGGCCCATGCCGGCATGGGAGGCGAGCCGCCCGATCCCTCCGCCGCGGCCCCCCACGGGCGCGGGTCGCCGTAGAGGTTGAACCCCCTGAGGACGAAGAGGACGATCGCCCCGAGGCCGAGGCCGATCCGGTTCCGCCGCGCCGGCTCGAGCATCAGGATCCTTCCGAACGCAAACCCCGCGGCCATCACCCCGATCCATGGGACGATCGAGTAGAGCACGAGGAGCGTGGGGCCGTCGGACCCGAACCGGATCGGCCCCGCGAAGAATTCCAGGTAGAGGATCTTCCGCAGCCCGGCCAGGCGGCTCTCGCCGAGTGCCGGGATCAGCTCCCCCAGGTGCGGATCGATCAGGTTGTGCCCCGCGATCACGGCGACGCCGAGAGCCCCGATCGCCGCGATCGGCAGCTTCACCAGCCCCGCCATCAGGATCATGCACCAGCCGATGGCCCAGATGACGCCCGCCATCTCGTAGTGCGCAAAATCGAGGTTGAACGTCCAGGCCGCACGCAGGAGCGTGAGCTCCAGGAGGACGAGCCAGGCGCCGCGAATCAGCAGGAACCGCGGGAGGCCGGCATGCCTCCGGCCATGGAAGAAGGCGCTGGTCCCGGCCAGGAAGACGAAGGCCGGCGCGCAGAAGTGGGTGACGAAGCGGGTGAAGAAGATCCCGGGCGTGGGACCGCCCGGGCGGAGACCGGAATAGACCCGCACGTGGTCGATGGCCATCAGGATCATGACCCCACCGCGGATCAGATCGATCGACGCGATGCGGTGGATCGGTCCGGCCGGGGAGGTCGGGACGCTCACGCTCGTTTCGGGGTCTCGCTCATCAGGGCCAGGTGGTTCCCATCGGGGTCCCGGAATTCGGTCAACCACAGCTCCGTGGCGGCCGTTCGGTGAACGACGTGCGGGCTCGCTCCGAACTGGACGCCCCGCTCCACCAGCGTCCCGTAGACACCATGGATGTCCTTCACCTGGAAGTAGACCGCCGATCCGCGCTGGCGGGGCTGGCCCGCCTCGGGGACGCCGACGAGCAACCGGACGTTTCCGGCCTGGAAGAAGCTCATCTGTGGCGGAGCGGAAAACAGGAACCGGAGTCCCAGCGTGTCGCGATAGAACGCGATTCCACGATCCAGATCGTCGACCGGGATGAGAAGCTGCCCGATTGTTGCGTCCGAAAGATCCATGTGGTCACCCCCTATGAGCACACGCCCGGTGCGGCACGAAGATAGACATCGGATGCCAGCTGGTCCAGCATGAACTCGGCGACGTCCGCGCGGGAAATGCGCACCGTCAGCAGAAAGCTTCCGACATCACGACCATGACGGGACCGGCCCCGCCTGGCGCCGTTGGTCAGCGCTCCGGGGCGCACGATCACCCACTCCACTCGACTCTGCGCGATCTCTCGTTCCTGCCGCGTCTTGTCCCAGAAGTAGAAGGGCAGGATGAGCGGAATGACGAAGAGCGTGTAGAACGCACCCAGGCGCCCGGCGCTGTCTCCGATGCCGAGAGAGGTCTCGCAGACCAGGCGCCTCGCACCGTGCGTCTCCATGGCGCGCAGGATGTTCCGTGTCCCCTCCGAGAGAATGCGGGTCGGATAGAAATACCGCTTGTGGCCCAGGGCGGACAGCACCGCGTCCTGGCCGCGCACGGCGGCCTCGACCGACTCCTCGTCGAGCACGTTCCCCCGGACGACCTTCAATTGGGGATGCTCGATCCGGAGCCTCGACGGATCGCGGACGAGAGCCGTGACGGAATGACCGCGCTCCAGGGCCTGCTGGACGATCTGACGACCCGTTCCGCCGGTCGCGCCCACGATCAGGACCCGCGATGTTGGATGGCGGGGGGCTCCAGGCGCGGGCGCCGCCTGCGCATGGTGTCCTGCCCGTGCCAGCGCGACCGAAAGCACGATCGCGTACGAGAAGAGCAACAGGAGAAGCGTCATGCTCGGATGCATCCGCCGCGTTCCATCAGAAGAGCCGAAGGTGGCCGCGCGCCAACCCAGAACAGAACCAGGCCGAATGCCGCGAGCGAGACCATGCCGAGCGGCGCCTCTCCGGTCGTCGATCCAGTCCCTGCCTGTGCCTGGCCGGGCATCCCCTGCCTCCCATTTACGCCGCCGGCTCGCGTTCGAGCCGACCCTCAACCCCCCGGCGCGGCGCTCCACCTGCCGTCCGGCGGCGCGTGGCCGTTCAAATGCTTCACGTGGGTCCATGCACGCCCCTGGACCCCGCACGCAACGCGATCAGGGCCGCAAGGGCAGCGTCCTTCTGGTCCTTCCCCCAGGGGGGACCGGCCGATTTGCCGAGCTTCGCGGTCTTTTTCACGAGGCCGCTCGCTGGAGTCCCGAGCACCCTCGCGGCGTGCTGCGACAGCAGCTTCTCCGGAATCGCGACCAGTCTCAGTCCGCACGCCTGGGTGGCGCGGACCAGCGCGTCCCGGAACAGGAACCCCTCGGCCTTGTGCATGCGGAAGTGCACCGCGAGGATCTCTTTGGTGCTCCAATCGGGCATGGGTGCGCCGACAAGCACCGCGCAGCCCGTCACCTCGTTGTCCCGCTCCCGCTCCCGCTCCACCGCCGCCCGCATCTCTCGAACGGCAATCCGATGTGCCGCTTCGACGCCGCGCTCCACCAGCTCCCGCGCCGCATCAGGCCTCAAGTCCTCGGCAGCGTGATACGGCTGCTTCGCCCAGTCGTCCTCGGCGAGCTCGATGCGGCGCCGATCGACGAGCACGACGTCGCCGTCGCGCTTGCCGACGACGACGAGGGCCGCCCAGCCCGAGTGAGCCTTCGTTCCGAAGGCGACCTTCATCCCGACCCGCCCCCCGTCACGCTCCCGGCGGCTCGTCATCGCATCGACATCGGCGCGCTCGGGCCGGCTCCTGGTTCGGAGAATATGCCCATGGAGAAAAAGTGGGCTATGACGGCGCCGAAGACGATGCCGATCGTGAGCACCACCCACCGCCACCGCCCCCAGGCACTTCGAAGCCCCGAGTACTGAACGAAGAGGTCGACGGCATACGCCGCGCAGTAGCACACGTTCGCCAGCACGGCCAGAAAGATGAGGAGAAAAAACGTGTCCCAGGTCAGGGCCGATCGGGATGCCGGCCATGCGACCAGACCATGTGCCCCGACGACGCCGGCCAGCGCCAGATTGTAGAGGACCCGGCGCCGCTCCCAGTATCCGATGGCGTCCGACGCGATCTCCCCGAACCGTGGTGCGGCGCGCCTGTCGCGCGCTGCCTGGGACATGTCCGGTTGATCAGGTGACTCGGTGCGCATTCAACCTCCTCGCGAAAGGCCCGACGAAGCGGCCCGTGTCTCCCGTCACCCGCATGGGGCGCATGCCCCCGATGATTCCATCCCGCGCCCGCTACAGCGCCCGACGGAGGTAGAGCGTCGCGATCAAGCAGGCAAACCCCGTGTAGACGATCGGGCCCATGAGCCGGATTCCGCGACCGGGCGTCCACGGGACCAGTTGGGACAGAACCGTCGTCAGCATCGCACAAAGGGCCCACAGCACGAACATCATGAACGCATGACGACGAAGATTCCAGAGCGCCTCCGCCGCGAGGAGCGCCAGCGCGGTGAGAAACCCGGCGGCGATGAGAACCTCACGACCGTTCGCGACATGGCGGTGCGTCAGCACAGGGGCCACTGTCGCAATCGATGAGCCGAGCACAAGGACGGCGATTGCCGTGACTCCGATCGGCCGTTTCATCCTGCCCCTGCGTGCCGTCTTTCCAGTCCAGCCATACGCTCTGCTCCCTCTCGGTTCACCTGATTCGCCGCCTGACCCTCCGGCCCGGTTGCGGCACGCTGCCAGCCGTCCGATCCTGGACGGCCCAGTGCCACGGCTCGTAGGCCATGCCAAACCGATTCTCGCGCGGATACGTCATTGCGAAGGCGAATCGATGCGCGTGCCGCACGAGCCAGTCGAATGCAGCGGTCGTCTCAAACTCCTCCGCAAGCGGCGTGCAACCCGGCGCCGTCAGGTCGACGGCTCTGCCCGTGTGGTGCTCGCTGAAGCCCGGTGGCGTGTTCACCCGCAAAATACGCTCGAGCGCCTCACCGGCCTTGAGCTTCCTCTCGAAGATCTGCCGCTGATACTCCAGGCTCCGAAAGGCGGAGACCAGCAGCAACGCGATGCCGTCCTGATGCGCTGCGGCCCGGAGCTCGGTCCATCGACGGGCCGCGTGCGGCGTCAGCTGCCGGTCTCGTCCATGAATGTCCAAACCGACCGAGACGAGGTCCTCGGCCTCGGGATACGAAGGCAGGTGCCTGTCCGCCCCGTACGATGCCGGAATCCCCAGCTCGGCCAGGATCTGCGCCACGCGCGCATCGTATGAGTCGTCGGTCCGCATAGGATTCGGCCTGGCCAGGCAGGCACCCCCGCCCTCACCTGCGATGGAGCCTGAAGGCCCATGCGCACAGCCCCCAGGCCACGACAAGACCCAAGCAGGAGACCCAGTTCGGCACGGTCCAGGTGCCGATCTGGGCCGGCCAGCGATAGATCAGGCGGAGGAGATGAAGCACCCCAACGAGAAAGAAAATGAAGCCTGAGCCGGCGAGATACGTCTTCGTGTTCATTGGCGAAGGACCTCCGCGTAGTAGTCGACGGCCCCATCCCACGCGGCACGGGCCGACTGAGGCAGCCCGCCAAAGCATGATACCTCGGCCCCGGAATGGAACAGCTCCGGCTTGCCGCCTTTCCGCGCGACGCCTCCGGCGATCAGCGCGTCGTTCAGGTTGGTGTCGAAGTCGTTGTAGAAGGCGAAATGGGGTGTCGTGACCATCGGGGTCCGCCCGGCCGCCTGTCCGAGGCTCGCGCTCGTCACGGTGAGCAGCATTCCCAATCCGACCCTGAGTCGGGCCGCCGGACGCGACCGTGAGTGCCCTGCCTCCACCCTGTGCGCTAGCCGCCCGGTCATCTCGCCGTCCCGTCGGCGTGCGGGCCCTTCGGCTCGCCGATGAGGTGCAGCAGAACCCGTCCCAGGATGAACAGCGCCGAACTGCAGAACAGGCCATTGGCCAGGAAGTAGGTCGAAATGCTGCCACGGAGCAACCCGGCAGGCTTGAACAGGCCGTCGTCGAACGCCGCGGCGACCAGGCAGAGCACAAGGACGAGGAGCGCCACGATGGGATTCACTACTCTCAAGTAGGTCTTCATCTCCACCTTCCGGGACGAGCGTCCTTCGGGCTCCCGCCGGCCGCTGCAGCCGGCGCCATGGCTTGCAGGCTCCACGCCTTCATGGCACCCAGAGCCGCGCCGAGCGCCACGAGGTTTGCCGCGGGCACGGGGCGGTGCGTGAAGAACTGGAACAGGGTGAAGGTGGTCGACCCCGCCAGGAAAGACACCGCTCCGAGAAAGAAGAGCCCACATGCCTTTCGAAAGGCGCGGCCCGAGATGCGATTGATTCGTATATTGAAATACAGAATGCCATAAACCCCGAAGTAGGCGAGCAGGACCAGCAGCGACGAGACTGCCAGGAACGGGATGTTCGTCCAAATCGGCCGCGGGCCTCGGATCAGCCACAGAAGGAGCGTGACGCCGACCAGGCCTGTCAGGACGCAGGCGACCAGCTTCCGTCGGTCGGTCAAGAGACGATCCAGCATGCACGCCCCGCCGGTGTTCCCGCTCCGCCGCGGCGCGTCAACGCAGCGAGGCGGTCGCGCCTCGGTCGCTGCTACGGCTCCTGCAGCTCATAAGCCCGTCGCCAGCGAACGAAGCACAGCTCCGGTCACCACCGTCATGTTCCGCATTGGTTCCCCCCCGAATCCGATCACGATGTTGTGTCCGTATTCTGCAGCGCGATGATACGCCACCCGTCAGCTTCTCCCTGCATAACGAGGGTCACGAAACCGGTGCGAACGCTTGACTCGCGGATCTCTGGCGCATGTCCCGGGTCCATGTGCCACGCGCAGAGAATGACCGCAGCGTCCGGACCGAGCATCTTGACGGATTCCGTCACGAGCGACACCCGGCCAGACTCGGCGGAGGCGGGTGGACGCGTGAACAGGGCATCGCGAATCCGACCGCGTCCCGCCAGACGAACCCCCGACGCGGTGACATAGTCAGCGTTCTCGGCGAACAGTCGGCTGAAGGAAGGGCCGTCACCACGATTCCAGGCTTCGACCAGCTCTTCGACGACGCGCCGGATCGCATGCTCGATGCTCATGTGCGCCGCTGCGCCTCCGCCACCGACCTCCCGGGCGCCGTCCTCTTCAGCCGGCGTTTCCCGGCGCCCGGTACGCCGTCGAAAATCTCCACGACTCCCGTCTCCAGCGAATACTCGGCTCCGACGACGAGGAGCCCCTCGGCCTGGATCAACCGCTCCAGGACATCCGATCCGTGCCGGAGGTGGTTTGCCGAGACGCGGATGTTGGCCCGAACGGCCTGCCGTAACAGAGCGCCCGGGTGCGGCCCAACCTCTGTCGCCAGCAACGCCTCCACCGACGGCCGGATACGGTCAACGATCGAACGGAGGTTCCGTGACTGGCTCTCCGACGGGCGCCCGAGCTCCTCCAGGGTGGCCTGAACAGCTCCACACTGGGAGTGGCCCAGCACCACGACGAGTCGTGTACCGAACCGTTCCGCGGCGAACTCGACGCTGCCGACCTGGGAAGGGGCCACGATGTTTCCGGCGACACGGATGACGAACAGGTCACCAAGGCCTTGATCGAACACGATTTCGGCCGGCACCCGCGAGTCGGAGCATCCAAGAATGATGGCGAACGGCTCCTGGCCTGCCGCCAGCTCGCCGCGGCGCACCGGGCTCGCGAGTGTGTCGCTGCTCCGAACGCCCGACACAAAGCGACGGTTCCCCTCTCGCAGGCGTTTGAGTCCTTCTGACCCGGAGACCATCAATACGTCGTCCTTGTCCGGCTGGCGCCCCGCTTGACCCGCGGCAGTCGAGCGCGGACGCCCGCGCGCAGCCACCTCAGTTCTTGCGGAAGCATATCTCGAGCCTGTTGCCGCTCGGATCCTCAAAAAAGACCGCGTAGTAGGTCGAGCTGTATTCCGGACACGCCTTCGGTCCGCTCACGTTCCGCCCGCCTGCCGTCCTGACGACCTCCGCCAGCCTGTCCACCTCTTGAGCGCTGCCGACCCAGAACGCGATCCGGGCTGCATTGGGTCGATGGTCGGGCTCCTCGGTGAACCCGAAATATGGCACCGAGGGAAATTCGCCCTCGGCAGAAAACACCTTCCACTGGCCTCCATGGCGCTCGCGCCTGAATCCCAGGAGGGGGAGGAGGGCTGCATAGAACCGCGTCGCCTCGGCCATGTTCGATACGCGAAGATCGATGTGATTGAACGGATTGACCGACATTGTCATCGCCTCATCCGGGGTTGATTGCGCCAGCCTGTCCCGCGTTCCTGACCTGTGGTTGCGCTCGACACTCCCGCTCAGCCGCGGTGATCAGATCGCGCATGCGTGCCCCTCGGTACGACACGCATCGTACGACGGACGGGCCGCTTTGTCAGGTGCATCGACACGTCAGGCGGAACGCGGGTCGGGCGCCCTCGCGCGGGCCCCCTCACGCCCGCCGTGCCACGGCGATCAGGTGCGCGCTCACGCCGGCGAGCGTCGGCTCGGCCTCGAGCGCGGCGAGCGCGGCGAGCAGCACGGCCCGGCGCCGGCCGTCGGCGAGCCGCGCGTCCAGGTCCGGCAGCAACCAGCCAGGCCCCTCCACGGCCAGGGTCGCTTCGTGCACCAGGCCGGCCGCGGCGCACTCGGCCGCCAGCTCTTCCGGGAGATGGAAATAGGCCGTCGTGAAGTACGCCGGGTCGCGCGTCGGATTGCGGTGCCGCCCGTCCCGCCGGTCCCCGGCGGCCACGGCCGCGAACGTCGGATCCTCGAGGAAGCCGCCCCGGAGTCCGTCCAGCGTCGAGGCGAAGCGCGAGATCGCCGCGGCGACGACGACGCCGCCCTGCCGACACGCACGCCGAGCTTCGGCGAGCGCCTGCAGCCGCTCGGCGCGCTCGGCAAGATGGTAGAGCGGCCCCAGGAGGAGCACGGCGTCGGCGATCCCGTCCGGCAGCGGGAGCGCGCGCGCGTCTCCCACCTCGGCACTGGCGAGTGCCGCTCCCGGCCGATCGCGGGCGGCGATGCGCGCCTGGTCGACGTGCAGCGGCACGGGGTCCACGAGATGGACGTGGTACCCACGTTCGGCCAGCCAGACGGCGTACCGCCCGGGGCCGCCGCCGACGTCCGCGACCACGGAGGGCGACGGCGGGAGGTACCGCTCGAGCAGCGCCTGGGTGCGCGCGCACTCGAGCGCGCCGGGCCCGCCGGCAAGCCGATCGCGCTCCAGCCCTCGGGCGTAGTACGCCGCGATCTCCTCGGCGTCGCGTGACACGTCGCTCATCGACTCCTCCGGGATGGATGCCGCCCCACGCTCCGGCTGAGCTGCGGATCGCGAACCGGCATCGGGCGCCGCGGGCGAATCGTCACGGCGCCTGTCCGCGGGCGCCGTCCCGGTTCGACCGCCTTCATCGTGAGCGCTCCATGTAGGACTTGAGCGCCCTGAGCCTCTGCCGCACCTCCCGCCGGAAGAGAACCGACGCGATGGGGCCTGTCATCGCCCGAAGCCAGCGAGGTCTCATGGAGAAATTGAACCGATACGTGACGCGGGTCAGTCCGAACCCGATGTCCTCCTGACGGAGGCTGGCGGCGAAGGTCTCGAGGACCGCAGGTCCCCTGGTCATGGTCACCGCAGCGACCTTCGGCCGATCAAAGGAGCAATAGACGGTCTCCATGGCAAGCCCGGCAAACCCATTCCGGGCCGTGCAGCGGGTCTTGACCCCGAGGCCGGCCGCCTTCGCTCCCTCGAGAAGAGAGGCCTCCTTCAGAAAAGGGTCCCACTCGAGCCGTCGGGCGTAATCGTGAATGAGATCGAAAACCGCCTCAGGGCTCGCGCGAACCTCGATCGCCGCTTCCACCGATCTCATCGCGACCTCGTGCAACGGATGGTGCCAAGCCATAGCGGTGGGCGGCAGCCATCTGAACCCATGCCCGTGGAAGCACCTTCACACTCCGAAGGGCACCACCCAGGACTTCGGTTGACTCGACCCGCGAGCGCAGAATCTCGTCACAGTGATCGGGCGTCTTCACGCAGTCGACCGATCGTCCGGTCAAGTTCACCAGCGCGCCGGCTCCATCCAGGTGGCGCACCCAGTCCTCAGGAGTGCGTGCATCCCATTGGGCATGAAGCCAACGAGAATCCTCGACCGATGGATGGCGGGACATCACGATGACCTCACACCCCATGCCGGCAAGGTGGCGTGCCAGGTTTCCGCCGAGGAACCCTGTGCCTCCCGCGATCACAATCCGACCCGTGGGTTTCATGTTGTCCTGAGCTTGTGCAAGATGATGGTGTTGCCTTCGGTGTCTTGCACGATCGCCATGCGGCACACGGGCGATTGCACGTCGTCGGCCTTGAACTTCACGCCTTCGCTCTTGAGGCGCGCGACGAGCACGTCCAGGTCTTCGACCTCGAACGCGATGCTCGCACCGCCCGGAGGGGCAGCCGACTTCGGATCGGGATGATTGAACAGGGCCAGGCACCCGCCGCCCGGCAGGTCGTATTCGGTCCACACGCCGTTGTCCGAGTGGCCGCCCACGCGCAGGCCGAGCCTGCCTTCGTAAAAAGCGCGCGCGCGCGGCGTGTCCTTCACGGGAAACATCGTGAATGCCACCTTCTTCAGCATGCGGCCCTCCAACGGGTCGCGGATCGGCAGGACACCCACAGCCAGGCTGTCGGCCTCACTTCGCGGACGATCTCATCATGCTCGAGCCGCCCGCGCGGCTCTGGCAAGTGCGGCGTAGGCCCACACCGCGCCGGTGCCCAGCAGAACGAAGGCGGCGACGTAGCCCCAGAATGCGGCGTCCGCTCCCGTCTCCCAGATCAGCGCTGGAGGCTTCGCGGACACTTGCCACTCCGGCTGTCCGGTGGCCCACAGGCGCGTCAGCGAGAGCACGTCGCCGCCGGCGTGCAGGACCATTGCCGGAAGAATCGAATTCGTGGCGTACGCGAGGCCGCCGTACACGGCGGCGACGGCGAGATAGTACGGCAGCATCGCCACGACCGACGCCGGATGATGGGTGTAGTGGCCGACTCCGAACAGTGCGCCGTTCAACAGGATCGCCACGACGGGCCCGTGTCGCCGCTCGATCGGCCCCTGCATGTAGCCGCGAAACCCCGCTTCTTCGACCACGCCGGCAACGACCGACCCCATGACGAGCAGGAGAAATACTGTGAGGACCGGCATGTGTGGCGGTGCGCTGATCGCTTGTGATTCCGCCGGGAGTCTCACCAGCCGGCTCATGATCCCGAGCAGCGGCAGGAGCGCGGCCAGGCCGACCATCCCGGCCAACAGCGACATCCCCCACACGTCGCCCGAAAGCCCGTTGGCGCGAAGGCTCGTTCGGCGCGCCTCTGCGGTCGTTCGTGGCCAACCCGAGCCGTTGAGGTACCTCCAATACAGCCACAGATAGAGCGTCATCGGCAGGACGGCCCAGGGCACGCTCAAAAAAACACGCTGGTTCCATGTCACGAAGAACGCCCACGGGAGCGTCCCCGCAGAGGCGACCGCGAGCCCGGTGATCAAGGCGCGCACGAGGATTGGCAGGCGTCGCCAGAGTGAGAGCATCAGATCGTGCCTCGGCGGCGCGCGTCCAGAGCGCTGGAGGATAGGGACGGCCGCCTCGATCCAGCGTGTCTCAGTGAAGGTCTCCATCGACCAGCGCCCGCGATTCACCGACCCTTGCAGTCGCCGATGACGGCAGGATTCTGAGCGTCCACCCGACGGGAACATCGCATGATGGCAGCTCTATCCACGATTCACACCGGACGTCTCCGTGCCGCCCAACGCTCCCGCTCAGCCGCGGCAGGCGGGCGCGGAATGCCGATTCATGCGTTAATCATTCGTCGGTCTGCTGCCGTGGGCGGTCATGGCGCTCAGCCCAACCCAGAAAAATATCGATGATTCGGCCGAGCATCAGCGGCCCGCCAGCCCCTCGAAACCTGCCACCTTCTATCCAACATCGCACCCAGTCGACCTTGGGAGCCAAATCAGAGACCTCCTGAAACGTTTCCGACTCGAGAGTTGTGCCGGCCAAATCGATCGTGACCAACCATCCTGGGTTATCGAGGCTCTCAACCTGGACACCATGCTCATGCTCCCAGTCACCGTTGCAGGCGGCGACATACCAGAATTGAAGCCGAAGCAATGTGTCGGTCGTCATTCACAACCCTGTCTGTCCGGCTCACGCCCCGGTTCAGACGCAGTGGGCGAAAGCCCGACGTGCCCGCCCGGCAACTCCCAACCCGCCCACCGTCGCCTGCAACCGGCTGCTAGCCGGCCTGCACGAAAATCCTGCCGTCACGATAGTTCACCTTGAGACGATAGCGCACGGCCCGCCACCATTTATCCGCCGGTTGAACTATCGGATCATCAGCCTCGAGTGTGCATTCAACGTAGTCGTTCGGGCCGTCTTCGGTAGGAAAATGATCTCACCGCACGAACCGCCATTGGTGTCTCCTGGGGAGTTGATAAACGCGCTGATCCGGGTATTCGTCGAACCCAGAAACAGCGACGAACAGTTCGGCCTTCGGACAGCTCTCAGAAGTCTCGTCGCATTCACCGTGTTCCGGAACGCTCAGGATGCGAACGCGTAGAGCTTTCGACTCTCGAGCTGATGTCTCTTTCACAATCTGGACATTGGCTAGGACGTACTCGAGACGCTCGTCCCGCACCTTCTGGAGACGTTCGCCACCGCTCGCTGCGGACGAGACCAGAGCGGCAAGTATGAGCAGCTGGAAACCCATCATGTGCGGCCCCTTTCACTTTCTCCGGCCAGCGCCAGGGGTCAGGAACGGTGGACGAATGCCCAACGTGCCGGCCCAGCACCTCCCGATCCGCCCACCGTCGCCTGTAATCGGCAGCTCTTCGGCAATTGGATTAACGCCACATGTCAGTCGTCAGCTTCCTGCCTGACGCATCAAGGATAAGCTGCGAGGCGCAACGAGATCAATGATTGCACGGGCGAGAGCGCACCTCGACATCTTCATCCGATTGTCAGGCCGCCTCACGATCCCTCGGCACGGCCTTTGCGTCCGGACCCGATCTGGACCAGCCAGCTCCGCGGGCGCTGCTCGGATGCGGGTCCAGCCGAATTCGCGCCAGGGGGCGGAGATGGCGTGCATTCAGTCCTGTCGCGTCTGCGGCCGGCCGGCGGGCGATCCGTCGTACTGCACCTGCCGGGCCATTGTGAGGACGGACTGGCGACTTGCCCTAGGACTTCGCTTTCTTCGAAGGTCTCGACTTGGCAGAACCGTTGAGGGCGACCGCCTGGCGAACGAGCGCCTTGAAGGCGGGCTCGTCAACCTGTTCTCCTTCGTGAATGTCGATCGCGCGGCGTACGTTCCCGTCGAGACTCGAGTTGAAGAGACGGGCCGGATCCTTCAGGGACGCGCCCTTGGCGAAGGTCAGCTTCACGACATTCTTGTAGGATTCGCCAGTGCAGATGATGCCGTCGTGCGACCAAACCGGAGTCCCCATCCACTTCCACTCCTCGACGACATCCGCGTCTGCTTCCCTGATGAGCTTGCGCATTCTGCCGAGGGTTTCCCCGCGCCAGTCCCCGAGTTCGGCAATTCGTTTCGAGATGAGCTCCGATGCCGACTGGCCTCGGCTCGCGCCCGGCCTTTTCATGTTCTCCTCCTAAACAATGACTTTCTGATACGGGCCTCCTGTTCGGCGCGGTATTCGGCGATGCGGCTCCGGTCAGCTTCGGCGAGCGCGCGCCGGAGAGCGGCGGCTTCAAGATCGCGGCAGTAAGCTGGCGTTCCGGGCTGCTGCCGCCAGGAGTCGTCCAGAGCCCCGCCGTCGACAGGGTCGAAGCCAAGATCGTCGACGAGGCGAAGCACTGCTGCCTTGGCGTCCGACGAATCGCCCGCGACCGAGAGAGCAATCCGCCCCCTCGTTCCCCGAGGTACGCCCTTTTCAAGAAGGCTCTTGGCGAAAATGTTGTTGAGCGCCTTGATCACGGGATGCCCGATCTGCTGGGCGACCCACTGGCTGTCGAGCGTGCCCCGGTCGATCGCAGCGATGTGGCCATCGCGAAGCTCGGGATGATAGTTGCCGATATCGATTACGACGACGCTGCTCGGCACGTTGGCAAACAGCCCCCGCGGAAGATCGGCGACGGCCTTCGTTGGGATGGCAAGGATGAGGATTTCTCCGGCTTTGGCGGCGTCGACAACGGAAGCGGGGGTCGCGCCGATCTCGGCCGCCAACGCGGTCAGACTCTCAGGTCCTCTCGAGTTCGCAATCGTGAGGTGATGGCCGAGCTTGGCGAGGTGGCGTGCAAGTATCCCTCCCATGCTTCCGGCGCCGATGACTCCGATTCTCATGTCGGCTCCCCTGTTCTCCTGCCCGGAATGCCGCTGCAGAAACTCCAAAGTCTTACGGTTGAACTCCTCCACCTTTTCATGGATGGGAGCGGGCGGGCAGGGTCAGGATCAGCGGCTCTCCGGTTCCCTGCTGATCGTAGTTCATGGTGATATCGTTCACTTTGATTTTGGGCGTCCTGCTGTCTCCCTCCTCCCCCGATGTCTGTACATTACGGGCTCACTGCATGGCTCGCAGAGTCGAGGCCACCCTAAGGACCTGACGGGTCGTGCCCTCCGAGCCCGCTGTCAGCAACAAATGCACCTTTAGACCACGCACATGCTCCGGCGAGGAGGGTGACCCGGTCGCGAAGAGTCCATCGACGATCGCCTCGTAGTTCATGGTCGGTATTCCATCCTCCTCCGAAACCCATACCGACCAAAGGACTCGTTCCGAGCCGATCGGATATTCCCGGTGATTCACGGAGCCTTCGAAGCTGGGCGCCAGGAGCTTGGGCGATGGTCCGACATACACATGCACGTGGGCTCCATCGGATGCAATGCAGCTCAACGTTTCCAGCGTGAGGTGATAGACGGTTGCCTCCTTGGATCGCTCGACATCCAGCCTATGCCCGGGAGGCAGATCGATTACGAGATTTGGGATTTCAGGCCGACCCGATGTGAGAACCACCGGTCGAGGTCGCTCGAGGTCGCGCCCCTGCTCTCTGGAGGCAAGCAGGGCCGATGGGCGTACAAGCAACACGGCTCCGAGCACACCCAGGCTCAAGTAACCCAAATGGTTCACGGTCTGATTCTCCTACGCTTCACTCAAGTCGCCTGACGCTCGGCTTCAGCCACCGGCGGCGCGCACCGGCGACTGCGAGCACCATGCTCGCAAGAGAAGCGTGTCGTCGGTCGGCTGCGAGCCGCAGTCAGGTTGCAGCCCGGGTGCGCCCGCTCTTGAGCAACCACGCCAGGTACCCGGCTGCCGTTACGTCGTACGTGAGACAGAACTCTGGCCACCAACCTGGCACTCCCGGATTGGATATGACTCTGCCATGGCCAAGATCGAAAATGCCATGTGCCGCGAGCGCAACCACAACAATCCACAGCGATGACCTGAAGCCTGCAATTGCAACTACAAGGAAGAGTGCGCCAACCAGCGACTCAAGAATGCGTGCATGCGTGGATGCGCCCATGACTGCGAAGAGAGCGTAGTAGGAGGCGATAACAATTGTCACGGTCGGATAGAAGGCTCGATCACGATCCAGGCCGACACCCGTGGCGAACAACCCCACCGCGAATGCCAGAAACGCTCCGACCAGTAGTGCCACGATGTACCTCATTGCGTGATCTGCAACCCAACGCCGCTGCTAAGCTGCGGCGCGCGTGC
Source organism: Candidatus Polarisedimenticolia bacterium (assembly GCA_036001465.1). Taxonomy (NCBI): domain Bacteria; kingdom Pseudomonadati; phylum Acidobacteriota; class Candidatus Polarisedimenticolia; species Candidatus Polarisedimenticolia bacterium. Next base: position 5,324 of record DASYUH010000014.1, on the reverse strand, counting down.
GCCGCCTCTCAATCCGCCGGGGGCCTCTCGCGCGCCGCCAGCTTCAGCCGGTTGTTGGCCGGATTCGTGACTATGACTCTACTTGACTTCATGTCAGACCTGACATATAGTGTCTGCGGCGATGGACCCACCCGGGAAACCCCTGGTCTGGTTGCGTGGCGAGATCAAGACGCCGCCCTTCACGGCCGAGGCCCGAGTGGAGGCGGGCCATCTCTTGCGGCTCGTGCAGCTGGGCTGGAAGGTGGGCATGCCCCACTCAAGACCGATGCCTACGATTGCACCCAGGTGCCACGAGCTGCGGGTCAAGGATGCTCGAAGCGACTGGCGAATCGTGTATCGAGTCGATGCGGATGCCGTGGTCATTGCGGACATCTTCGCAAAGACTACACGCACGACCCCCGGCCGGACGATTGCGGACTGCAGACGCCGGCTCAAAATGTACGATGACGCCAAGTAGGAAGGAGTGAGCCCCATGAGGAAGGACAAGCGAGCCCGATTGGAACGATCGGGGTGGAAGGTCGGGACAGTCCGTGACCTGATCGGGCTGTCCAAAGCCGAGGCGGCGCTCGTCGAGCTGAAGCTCATTCTGAGTCGCGGGCTTCGTGAGCGCCGCGCCCGACGCAGGCTCACCCAAGCGCAATTGGCTCGTCTGCTCAAATCGAGCCAGTCGCGGATCGCCAAGATGGAGGCTGGAGACCCTTCAGTCTCGATCGACCTTCTCATTCGCTCCCTTCTTGCCATGGGCACCACTCAGAGGGAGTTGGCCCAGGTCATTGGTCACAAGAGCAAATGATTCCGGCTAACGCCCGGCTAAGCTGCGGCGCGCGTGCGCAGCCTCCCATCCGCCACGGGCCTCCCGCGCGCCGCCAGCTTCCGCCGGTTGTTAGGCTTCGGACCTACCGCCGCCCTGAAACTTCGGCGAGATGCTTCTTCAGCCACTCTGCCAGGTCTTCCCGGCTAACCTGCCCTGAGGCCACATCAAGAATCAGACGTTCCGACTCTTCCACGGAGCTGAGCACCTCGTAGCCGTTCAACATCAGGAAGGTTTCCATGGCCGCATGGCCGACTCGCTTATTGCCGTCAAGAAACGGATGGTTGAGGATGAGCGAATAGCACAGCGCCGCCGCCTTGTCCGCAAGCGACGGATGAAGGTCACGGCCCTCAAATGTGGCTCGCGGCTGAGCGATTGCCGACTCGAGGCCTCGAAGGTCCAAAACCGGCTCGGCCCCGCCCGTTTGCGCGACCACAAGACGATGGAGGTCGAGCACCTCGGTCAGGCTGAGGTACCGCACTAGCGGAGGCGCTGATAGAGCGCTCGGTTCTTCTCGAGAACTCGCGAAGCCGCTTCGCTGAAGTCAGCTTCGCGCTGAGAGAGCAAGTCTCTCACGAGCGCTGCCGCCAACTGGTCAGCCGGCACATTGAGCCGACGGGCCACATCGGACAGCTGCTTTTCCTGGTCTCCGGTCACCTCGACGGTCAGCTTCACGTTTGCCTCGTTGCCGACATTTTAGCCCACTTGGCGCCCGAAAATCATGGGGCCCTCCGAAGCCTAACGCCCGCGCTCAGCCGCGGCGGGCGATCGCATAGTTGCATTTAATGTCGCACGTGCGGCCCGCCGTAGGCTGCAGCGGGTTGTTGGGCGGCCTGTCGCCTACGCTTGAACCACCAGAACGAACTGGCCACGATGGCCCAGGCTACAGAATTCATCAAGAGGGCGAGCGAGCCGAAAATGAAGGCGAACCCCGGCCCCGTGACTTTTCGAAAGAGTGGGGTGACCGTTGTTGCGGTCGCCTCGTAGATCCCACCCCAATACCCATCACCCAGCAAGTAGAGTTCGATTCTCTGGCGATCGACACCTAGTGCTTGGACATTGAGCACCCAGCTGCTCTTGCGATGCACCGTGTCGTGGTCTCGAAGGTATCGCTCGATGCTGCGCGTCCGCTCGAGCGGCACTAGATAGGACGCACCGGCGGGTGGGGGAGGAACGTCATGAGGATTCTCAGGCATCGCAACCCACGCCTGTTCATCATTGACGACCACTACCGGGAAGGGGCCGCGCAAGTTCTCGTGGTCGACCGGACTGCGCGTCATCGGATCAGCGAGTCGCGTAGCCGGCGGGATAAAACCGACACAACTTGTCATGAAAGCCACCGGGATGACCCATCTGAGTCGCATCGCCTAGCTCCGGAAGCACGGCCTCACAACACACATACGATGTCGGTCCGCCCAACGCTCCCGCTCAGCCGCGGCGGGCGCATGTCCCAGGTGAATCAACCTTGCACCTGCCGCCCGCCGGCGGCTGCAGCGGGTAGTTGGGCGGACATGTCTCAGCCGTATCGGCCGCCTCAGCGCACGTCTTCGTAAACAAGAATCGCCAAGAAGATCAAGGAACTACCATACACGACCATTCGTGCACGTCGCAGCGCATCCAAATAGGCTGCTGGCAGGTTGAGTGCGCGGAGCCTTCGAAAATAGGTGACGTGAGACCACGCCACCACACCGGCCACGACAACAACCTGAACATAGAAATTGACCGGTCGGAAAGGCACGCCCAATAAGCCGAGGACAACCAGTAGCACGCACGCATAGGCGACCAGCAACATACGGGCCGCGCGGCGCAACCCCCACACTGTGCTAACTTGATTACTCTGCTCGCGTGTGAGGAGCAAAGAGGCGCGCGCCTTAATGAGTGAGCTCACCACCCACGCGCCGCCCAGAATCAACAGCACCACGACGTTCAGCCAACTCAAGCTACCACCGCCATCAGTTCCGCCCAACGCCCCGGCTAAGCTGCGGCGCGCGTACGCAGCCTCCCATCCGCCACGGACCTCCCGCGCGCCGCCAGCTTCAGCCGGTAGTTAGCAGGCTTCGTAACTCTAGAGATCTTCGGGACGAAGGCCGGTGCGCTTGGAAATTCTCGCGAGCATGCGGGGCCCGATTTCTTCGCGATCGTGGAAGGCGAAGACCACATCTGGCCAACCTTCTCGGGACAATGTGCGGTGGGATCCGGTCTGTCTCTTGAGCTGCCAGCCAATCTTGAGTAGAGCCGCCAGCACCCTGCGTGCCCTGGTGCTGGGCCACTCGCTCATGCGGCCTTGAAGGAGATGTCCCGAAGCTCCGGACCCGCTTCCCCGTGTTCGAGGCGGTCGGCCACCACACGAAGGGCCAGGGCTTTGGCTTTCGCGACTGCCTCCTGCGCCGATGGGCCATACGCCATAACCCCCGGCAACTCAAGGACTTCCGCGAGCCAACGCCCGTCGTCTTCCTGTTCCAACTCGACCGTGAGAACCATAGGTGCCTCGGACTATCGGTTGTTGCAAGAATTCTACGTCACACAGGTCCCACAGGCCATCAAAAAAATGCCGCCTGTCCAGCTAACGCCGCGTTTCAGGCGCGGTGGGCGAAGGCGGACGATCTCCCTCTGCTGAGAGCCTGCCACCCACCGTCGCCTGCAAACGCTTGTTAGACGCCGCCTTATCGCAACGGATCGCTGCTAATTCCAGATGACTCGGCTCTGTTTCCAGGAACCATCCTTTTGACGCTGATACAGGTAGAGGTAGTTGCCACTCTTCTGGATTGGAGCGCCACCAGCCTTCGGAGTCAGCGTGTAATGCTCCGTGCCCCGATCAAAGGCCCAATCGCCGGACACCACAATCTCCTGACTGTTGTACTCAACCTGCACCGCGAACGCATCGTGGAACACCCGCATCAGGGCGGCCACACTGTCCCCACCGGTCACTGGTGGCTTGTTGGGTCCCATCATGACTAGGTCGTCAGCGAAGTAACTTCGAAACTGGTCCACACTTCCGGCGTTCTCGGCGGCCTCGAACTGCGCGGTCGCAGCAGCGATGGCCTGACGGTCAGCGGCTGGATCTGGCGTGGTGGCGGAATGGCATGCCGCTGTCAGGAACGCTGGGAGGAGAACTCCGATTGCCACATGCCTCATCGAACCTCCTTGGGTAAGCGGCGTCTAACGCCCCGCATCAGCTGCCGCGGGCGCGAAACGTTGACTTGCCCGCCCATGCCGACTTGAAGGTGCGCCCGCGGTCGGCTGCATGCGGTAGTTATACGCCACTCGCACCTTCGATGGCCTCTAGGCCCCGAATGTATCTGCGGGCCAGCAACAGCGGAACGACCCCAAGAACTCCGAAACTGCAATCGATAAGCCGCCAGTAGAATGGGATCTGCCGGATAGCGCCAGCGATGAGAGCCAGTGGTATGACTGCAACGCACGCGATGATGCCGAAGTTGACGACCCAGACGTTCCGGACCGGATCGCGGAGTGGCCCTATGAAAACAACTGCGATGACCAAGTGCGCAAAGGCGAGCCAATCGGTCGCATACGCGAGAAACGGATATTTGGTGCCCGTCTCGCGGAGGGCCGCTGCAACCGTGGCGATCCAACACCTGCCTCCAAGGTAGTCCTCTGGCGATGCCGCTGGGTCTATGTCGAGAAACGAGCAGAGGATGCGGAGCTCGGTGTTGAGCGGGAATGCCGTCAGGCCACTCATTACCAAACCTGCCACAAATAGGATCAGCAAGATTCGGATCCGCCGCCTGAGCCTAGAAGCCAGGTTCATGATTCGTTGTGCGTACAACGCTCCGCATCAGGCGCGGCGGGCGCCAGCGCGGCGCGTGCCGTTGTCGCCCATTGCGACGGCGCACGCCGTCGCCTGCATGCGGTGGTTGGGCGGCACCCCGGGTTGGCTGAGGGTACCAACTGCCAGTCACCGAAGGAATCGAGCGAATACCCGCTTCCCGCCATATCGCTTGGTCGTGCACGTGAGCACCTTGACTGAACGACCGAGCACCTTCTGCACGGCAATCGCGGCTGCACGACTCTTGAAAAGCGTTGCCGCCTTCGGGCAATTCCAAGCATAAACCCCGTCCGCCACGTCGTAGAAGAACGTTGGTCGCCGGCCGAGGTCACTTACGAGCAAGTATCGGACAGGGTCCTTGAGATCCGCAACCCGACGCTTGAGCTCACGGAGCCATTCCTTCGTGAGTTTAGGCTCAGGTTCTTGGAACGCCGGCTTGCCCGGTTGCTTTCGACCGACCCGCTGCCGGGGCACACGGCGGCGATGGCTTTGCTGCGGATGGAGAGGTACTGCCCGGCTGAAATCGTATTCGCGTCTCATTGGTTCACGAGAAGCTGGCCCCTACGCAATGTCTCTCCTCATTCTGTCCGCCCAACGCCCCGGTTCAGGCGCGGGGGGCGAACGCCCAACGCGCCGGCCCAGCACCTCCCAACCCGCCCACCGCCGCCTGCAACCGGTAGTTCGGCGGCCGTTCCCGATTGGCGATGCTTACCGCCCGCGCGGAGG